>CAJQQY010000195.1 GCA_905480595.1 uncultured Saprospiraceae bacterium
GAATTACTATCCTGCCATTGATCGTCTTGGGAGTTTTTTATGGGTTATACTATTCTGCCAATCCAAAATTTGCCTCTCTTTCCAATCAAACTTGGGATTTATTTTTCGAATATTTTAATTGGAATATCTCATTCGACAGTATTTTATTTTTCCTTTTCGGATTATTAATTGTTGGAACTGCGATTTGGAAAACTGCAATTCCTCATTTAGTTCGATTAAATAATTCGCATTCAGAAACGTTATTTCGAAAAAGAATAAAAAAAGAATTCCCTACTCAAAATCCAAAAATGCTTTTGCTAAAAAAGGAATTTCAAACAGCCGTTTTGATGATGGGAATGTTGAATATTTTATTGCTTTTGGTCAATGTGATTGATGTTCGATTTGTGTGGTTTGATTTTGAAGAGCAACCAGCTTATAGTCTGAAAAATTATGTTCACGAAGGAACTTATGTTTTGATTGCAAGTATCATGTTGGCGATGAGTATCATCATTTATTATTTCCGTGGCAACTTAAATTTTTATTCCAAAAATAGAACGCTTCAATATTTAACCTATGCTTGGATTTTCCAAAACGCCATTTTAGCCTATTCTGTCGGCATGCGAAATTTCCGATATATCGAATATCATGGCTTGGCTTACAAACGAATTGGGGTCGTCATTTTTTTGATTGCAGTTATTTTTGGATTGATTACGATGTTTAAAAAAGTACAGGAGCAGCGTAGTTTTTATTACCTCGTCAACCGAAATGCATGGGCCGTGTATGTATTGTTATGTTTGGCAAGTTTAGTAAATTGGGATGTGGCGATCACACGTTATAATATCATGGCAGAAACAAAAAGACCAATTGATATTGAATTTTTAACTCAGGATATTTCGGACAAAAATCTTTTTTTACTCAAAAAATATAATGATGAAATTGTCAAAAAATTGCCTCCTGGTTATACCCAAGAAACGTTGAATAAACTCTGTGCAAAAAAAATGATAAGGATCAAGGAGAAAAAGATTCAGTATTCTTGGTTATCGTGGAATTATGCAGACTTTAGGAATGAACAAATATTGGAGAGATATTGATTAGAAAAAAAGACCACTCCTGAATCCTCGGAAGTGGTCTTTTTTAATGACGATATCATTTAACGATGCTTTTCTAATTTAGCATAATACTGTTTTTCTCCATAGTTCAATTCTAAGAAATAGATTCCAACAGGCAAGTCATTTTGAATAAACAATTCTGGTTGAACTTGAAAGCTCTGTATCACTCTCCCTTCTACATTTATCAATCGAATAGTTTTAATTTTTTCAATATCAGATATAAAAACTTGATCGATAAATGGATTAGGATAAACATCAATTCCTAATTCTTCAAATTCTTCAACACCAGTAAATAGACTTTCATATGCACCTATATCAATCTGCCCTCCTTGAATTCGATCACCTCCTGCCAAATCAGTTGTCGAAATTATACCGTCTGGATTCCCGCCATCTACACACACACTAGCAGCTTCTGGAATAAAATTTTCATCCAAAAGAGGATCTGTATTATTATAATCTACATAATCTCCAAAGCCAGTAAAATCATCTACTAACATACTATCAGAACTTAGATTCCCTCCCATGGAAGTAACCGTTGCATTCCCAAGAGATGAATAATTTACATCATTAGACAGAATAGTATTTTGAATTTCTGCATGCCCACTAAACCCTTGATATAATCCGATAGCATTATCAGCAATGGTACTTCCTTTCAAAGTTAAATCACTAAAAGTATTATAAATTGCAGTAGCGCCTTCGTTATCATTAATCAGAGAATTTTCGATAATTAGATCAATTCCTTCCATCGATATTGCATCTCCTTGTCCTGAAGCTTCGTTCCCTGAAATCTTTAAATTTTTAAAACTAGCATCCATGTGAACATCAGAAAACAAATAAATTGCTCCACCATTATATGCTGAACTATTATCTATAAATTCATTATTGTCCATCTCCAAAACCATCGTATCTGAGATAGAATAAAAATATGTTGCTCCTCCATAGTCGCCTTCATTTTCTTCGAAAGTACTATTACTTACAGATGCAGATAATGAAGGTGTACCGCCTCCAAAGTTATCCTCATAATTTTGTACGGTTATTCCTGCTCCTCCGCCAAAACCATTATAGTATCCAGAGTTTTGAAAAAAGTAGCAACTATCAACATAGATTTCACTTCCTTCATAAAAATTATTCATCATGATTCCACTTCCTCCTCCTCCTATATTATTTTTAAATTCACATCTTTTAACATCCACCCGAGGATTTGGAAAAATATTTCCAGAATTTTGGTAAAAAAAGACTCCTGCTCCAATCGTATTAAGTGCTACTTCATTATCTTGAAAAACACAGTCTTCTAATAATACATTTGAGTTACCTATCGTCATCGCTCCACCGAATTCAATACCATAATTATTTTCAAATAGACAATCCCTAATCTCAATATATTCCATATTGCCAAATGAATTAGCTCCATATCTTGAATAACAATCATAAAGATTCGAATTTTCAATTTTTATATTAACCTCTGAAGTTGCTGATGCATATCCCCATAATGCTGCACCCCAATTCGCTTGACAATTAGAAACTTGACAATTCCGAATTAAAAGATTATTGGTGAGGAATTCAATTCCACCTCCTCTCCATGGACCGCCATTCACATTACCTGGAAAATTATCTATTTGGGCATGACCTCCAAGTATTTTGAATCCATCTACGATATTGGTATTGCTACTATTGTTGATCCTCAAAACATGCGCAGCATTGTCAGATTTAAAATTTACGAAATCATCGTTTTCATCATCTCCATTTATATCGCCACTCAAAATGGTTCCATTGTTTTGCCAATCACGTTGATTGAGCATAGTTTCAGTTCCATTGAAGCCTCCGTAAAGTTCTAAGCCTTTATTCACTTCAAACCAATTATCTTCAGGAGTTGTACTTAGTTGTGGTTTATACACACCTGCGGCTATCCATATTTGATCTCCTTCAGTTGCATTATCAAATGCTATTTGAAGATCGGTGTAGGCATTATCCCAAGATGATCCATCATTATTTCCGGAGGCATTGAGATTGACAAAAACTTGTGAATGAAGTGTTATAGAAAAATGAAAAATGATGAGAAGTGTGAAAATTGTTTTCATAATAAAGGGTATTTAAAAGTTTAAAAAAATTGAAATGATTATTGCTTAATAAACTTCTTTGAAATGATTTCATCCTTGTCTTCAATTTTCAAAACATAAAATCCTTGCGGCAAGTCTTGTGTATTAATTTCCATTTTTTTTGTAACAATACTTTTCCAAGTTTCCACAACTCGTCCATCAAGTGATATAATTTCAAAACTTAGTTCGTTCTCTCCAAACTGTTCGTCTACTTCTATTGTTAGAAAATCAGCAACTGGATTAGGTGTTAATTTTATTTTGGAAGAGACGGATATGTCTTTAGTTAAGGTTGGCAAATCAAAATTCCATTTATGAATTTGACCATTAGCCGTTTGCCAAAAATTATTACAACAACTTCCATAACCTGTATTCTCATCAATAAAATCGATTGCAATCAAACTTGTATTATCCAAAATTTCCCAACTTGCTCCATAATTATATGAGATGGCAGTTCCTTCACTTCCCCAACCAAAGTTATTATGTCCAACCATAATAAAAACACTATCTGAATTTGGAATATAATGAGATGCGGCAGCTGTTACACCTGAGTTTCCTTCAATCCAAGTATCTCCTCCATCTTGAGTAGTAAAATTAACGGTAGATACACCATTAAATGTACCAGCATCCGTATCACCAGCAATCATAAATGTATTTTCATCTTTCATAGCAATATTAGAAGTTAATAATCCTAAGCCCTCCAAAGGTGAATTTTTTCTTTCCCAATTTTTGCCTCTATCATTACTAATCCAAAATCCTCCTTTTGAAGTACCTAAAATGATGGATTCATCATCGTAATCGTAGGCAGAATTTATGGAAAAAGTAAAAGGTAATACTGATTCTGTTGAATCTAACGGTGGTAAAGAAGTCCCTGGAGGAATACCAAATGTGTATGAAATGTCTAACCAGTTATTTCCTCCATCCTCTGTAACACTCATCACCAAAAATCCAGTTCCATCAGCTGCCAAAACCCAGCCTTCCTCTGAATTAAAAAAATGAACATAAAAAGGACGATAATTAAAAGAGTCCACTTTTTCCCAATTATCACCGCCATCGGAAGTATGGTAAAGTCCTGCAGTATCTAAAGCAATAAATGCATTGTTACTATCAATGGGCGAAATATCCCAACCATAAGTTGAAAGCGCTGAAGGCAGCGATGAATTTGTCCACGTATCTCCTTCATCTATTGACCTGTAAGCTTTTGGAACTTGATTTATAGGAGGAAAATTATCAAATGTAGCAATTGCCCAGACAGATGTATCAGGTGCTACTTTAATAGACCATACACGATGGTTTTGAGGAATAATATTATCTCCCAAAGATTCCCATTGAGCAGATAAAAATGTTGGAAAAATCAAAATAATAAATAGTAAAAAATTGGATTTCATAAGAGTGGTGTTTTATGGTTTTTTTAAAATTATTTCAATGTCGTGAAATGCCGATGATTCCCAAAACGCGGATTTTTTTTAGAAATATGCTTTGTATATACCTTTTAAATAATTCCACAATCACCTGCTTACCCTCCATCAAATTCCTTTTTTAATTCCAAAAATTCATCAGGAGAGATTTGTTTGGATTGTTAGAGTTGATAAACATTCCGATACAATTTTTTTTTTTAGTGTTTCATAGTCCTCGGAGTCGAAGCCATTTTTAGATAAGAGATTATGAATTAATAGAGTGTTTAAGAGTGCGTTTGTTGTTTCGTTTTGAAGCATGTAAGGAGTTTTTTGTAAAAAATTTCATTTGATTTTTTGAATGACTCAAAGATAGATTCTCTTCACTTCTACCTCATGGAAGTATGTTGCAAAAACATTGAATCATGTAACATTTCATACAAACTCCTTTAAAAATGGTATTTTTTCTGAATTTTATTATTGCTCCTCCTTCGGCGCATATCCAAATTCCTCAGAATAACTTTTGGAGAAATAACTTGGGTCACTAAAACCAACTCGATAAGCAACCTCCGAGATATTAAGATTGGAAGATTGAAGTAATTTTTTTCCATGATGCAGCCGTAAAGAACGGAAATAAGCAGCGACAGATTTACCCGTTAATGCTTTAGTTTTTCGATAGAGTTGTTGGCGACTGAGATTCATATCATTGGCTAGTGCTTGAATGCCATAACCAGAATTATCTAGTTGCTTTTCCAATTGTGTCCTTAATTTTTTCAAGAACAAATCTTCTTTGGACAATTGTTCTTCAACAGTAGATAGAACAAATTCAGGAATCGAATATCTTTTTTGTAATTTTTTTCGAACCTTAATCAGTTTTTCCAAACGAACCATCAATTCTTGTTGGTCAAATGGTTTGATCAAATAGGCATCAGCTCCTTTTTCTAAACCTTCTAATTTAGATTCATGATCAGCTTTCGCAGTCAATAAGACAATTGGAATATGGCTAGTTCGTTCGTCATTTTTTAATTGATTCACTACTTCAAATCCATCAGCTTTGGGCATCATGACATCGCTGATAATAATATCAGGTGTCTTTTCAATGGCAGTTCGAATACCTTCTTTTCCATTTAATGCAGTTAAAACTCGATAATCATCTTGGAGGCAAGTAATCAAATATTGGATGACATCTTCATTATCTTCAATGATTAATGCAGTAGGATTATCTGGATTATCAAACATTTGATTTACTGTAAATGTATTAGCGGTAGCGTTATTTTTCTTGTCAAAAAATTGTTGGGCTATATTTTCATCTTCTTCGATTTTAGTTAAAATTGCTTTTTGGGTAATCGGTAAAAGAATAATAAAAGTAGTGCCTTTATCAACTTGACTTTTAACGGAAATTTTACCGTTCATTAATTCTACCAATTCTTTGGTCAATGCTAAACCGATACCTGTTCCTTGTTTTTGTCGAGTCATAGAATTATCCACTTGGTAAAATCGGTCAAAAATATTTTGTAATTGCTCGGTAGGAATACCTATTCCATTATCAGAAATTTTTAATTCTAATTGATTAAGGTTAGTTTCATTTACTTCTTTGACCTCAAGAATTATTTTTCCATTTTCTCCTAAAAACTTAATAGCATTCGATAACAAGTTGGCAATAATTTGTCGCATTTTTTGTAAATCAAAATCCATATTGATTTCATCAGAAGAGGTCTGCATGTTTAAAATTATGTCATTGCTAGTAGCTAAAGCAATGTAAGACTCCGTTTCATTTTTTAAGAATGAAATGATATTACCTTGGATATTTTGCAATTTTAAACTACCAGATTCTAATTTTGATAAGTCAAGCATTTGATTCACCAGATGCAAAAGGTTTTGGCTATTTCGATGAATCAAGCGAGTTTCTTTTTCGTATTTTCCGTTGATTTGTTGTGCCATGCCTTGGATGACGGTGAGAGGAGTTCGGAATTCGTGAGTGATATTGGTGTAGAGTTTATTTTTGATTTGATTTATTTCTTGGAGATTTTTTCGCTCTAATTCAATAATTTTTTGTTTGTTTTCAGATGCTTGAAGTTGAAGAATAGTTTCTCGTTTGTCCACTTCATTTTCTTTGATTCGATAAGCTAACCCCAATCCAAATATGATGATCTCTAAAGCAGAAAAGTAAAGAAATACCATATAATAAATACCTATACTACGGTTATGATTAAAATACATGACAATTAAATACACAACACCAATAAGTAAACTTAAAATACCAAAGAATAAAAAATACTTCCTTTTGGTTTTTAATTTTAATAGTGTTCTCATAAATGCTAAAACAACTATAACTACCAATATAAGTACATAAAATAAATCAACATATTCACCTTGAAGAATTGGTGATAAAAATGTGGGATTAAAATAATATTTATAGATTTCTATTACCATTACAACCAGACAGAAATATCCAGTTCTTTTGAATATCTTATCCCATTTAGGGTTGTTTTTATGTAACTCTAGATAATTAGAGATAAAAAATAAAAAACTAAACAAAACGATGTAAATGAAATAAAAAAATATCCCATAATAAAAAATACCTACAGATGATATTTTGGATAAAAACCAATAGCTATATCCAAATGAAAAAATGGTATAGAATAACATACTGAAGCAGAATAAGGAATAATAAAAAAAAGCTGCTTCCTGCATAAAACTAAATAACCCTATACTATAAATGAAAATCATTATTAGAAATCCCATATACAGAAATACTTGAGGATGTATTCTCTGACCTTCTAATGATTGTATAAACTCAAGACTGATATATTTAATCTTTTTCTTTAATGTATCAACTTGAATCTTTTTCCTACTTTTTATTTTAATGAAGTATGTCAAGTTTTCAGCATCTACTATTGGCATCTCTACAGCTGATAAACCAAGAAACATTAAATTTATTCCAGTTTGCCTTTTTTCTTTAAAAAAACTAGCTCTACCTCCTACTTTCTTTATATAATTATTGGTAGTTGGATTTAAAATATAAACTTCTAAAGTATTTGTTATGCTTCGGATTGAAAAATAAAATCGATCCTGAAACTCATAAGGATCATATTCATTTTTAAGTGTAATACGCATCCAATAGGTTTCATCTTTTTCCAAATATTCATCTTCATGATATTTCCGAAAGTTATCTTGAAAAGATTTTTGTCCGACCTCTTCAATACTTAATTGATTGATATCTCGAAATAAAAACATTGCATCATAACAATTTTTAAGCTTTCTGCCATTAAAGACTATTGTATCTTGGATGTTTTGATTAGGTAAAAAACTATCATTTTGATTTGTTCCTTGCGAATGAGTATTTTGACTAAATATCATGGAGAGAAAAAAGCAGCAATAGTAGGCAAATTGAGTTTTCATGATTGTTATTTTTTGATTGACCGATAACCTAAATTATCTTTGCTTGTAGGCTCATAATTTTAAGATCCTGTATTTCAAATATTCCCCAAAGTTTAATTATCAATTGAGAATTTGATCATTAAAAGAAAATTGTATTGGAAGTATTGACAAGAAAATGCAAATGGGAGCATATCTAAAAAAAATCAAGGAACAAAACATCTACGAACCTTTATCTTCCTTCACTCGACGCAGACCCAGATCCCTCTGAATTGAATAAAAAATACTGGGATTGGAAAAATAACAGCGGGTAAGAGGAATCCTCTTGAAAATGGTTGGATAGGTTTTCATGATTTGGTTTGGTTTAGAGTGGTTGTTTTGATTTGAGTTAATTTAAGTTTTGCCTTTTCTAAATTATTCTCATCCCTAATAAACAAAAAAGATAAAACTTCTCCAAATAAAGTAGCCACTTACAAATATTTGTAAGTGGCTACTTTTCTAACTACTCTCGCTGTGCACCCTCATATTCCA
>CAJQQY010000196.1 GCA_905480595.1 uncultured Saprospiraceae bacterium
ACTACAAATTCAATAGGTATGTTCACTTTAGTCATTGGAAAAGGAAGAACTACAAAAGGTGTATTTGAAGAAGTTCCATGGAGTTCTGCAGAAATTATGATGGAAACTGCGATGGATACAAAAGGTGGTTCTGATTTTAAAATTTTGAGTACCTCTAATTTATTGGCAGTACCGTATGCTTTTCATGCTAATACTGCTTCTAAATTAGTAGAAGATGATGGTATCGAAAATGATTTAGCGAAACTTAATACTGATAATTCTTGCGCAACAAATAAGTGTGAATGTGATGAAGGATATACTGATTTAGAGCTTTATTATTTTGGAGAAGATGATGTCTTGATAGAGGCGTTTAATAGTTATTCTTATAATCCTGCAAATCTGATGGTCACTTGGGCCAATTCAATGAGTGGTGATTTTTTGACCATAAATGATAATAATAGTGTTTTAACAAATGGTGTTTTGCCTACCAGAGTTTACTTTAGAATTACTAAGCCTTCAGGTGAGATTTGTTATGCACGAATTTATACTCAATGTCCAGTTCCTTCATTGCCAGGTCAACAAGAAGGTCAAGAGATTCTAGGTAAAACCTTCGGGAATTTTACTGTTTTCTCCCACACAGATAAAGGAAATGGAATAAAATGTACATTGGAAAATATTCGAAGAGAATGGCATATGGGAGGAAATGTTGTAGCTCTTAATGCAGACACCACCAATAGAGCATTTGGTACGAAAAATTATGAAGACTTGGCTTTTATGACTAATGATTCTATTAGAATGGTTATTACTAAAGATGGTAATCTTCTTATAGGAAGTGAAAGAGTAGTATTAGAAGGGAACTTAGAAGTTCAAGGAGATTCTGTAATAGTTAATAAAAATCTTTATGTGTTAGATACTACATTTACAAGAGTTGGTTTTGTTGAAGAAACTTTAGGAGTTGGAGGAGATGTCACTATTGAAGGAGCAACTACTATCAATAATTCACTCGCAGCAAATGGGCAAGTAACGATCAATGCAAATGTATCAGGGGGAGATGCAAGTTATGGTGCATATCCATTAAGAGTCGAGGGAAGTGAGCAAGGAATTGCTGTGAAGTTAACCGCAGGCACACCTAATAATTCAAATAATTTTATCACTTTTTTCAATAGTTCAGGTGGTGCAGTTGGGCGTATTGAAGGAGAAACAGCAGGAGAAGCAACCACGACTCCTGAATATATTTTTGACAATTCTATTCTGGTAGCAGAAGAGATAGAAGCTGGAATTAATGTTGGGACATCGTTTACTCCTATTGTTGTAGGTGGAGTTGTCGCATCAAGCGGGCCATGTGGTCCTTGTATTGCGCACGCTGCCGTTAATTTGGCATTGGCAACTGCAAATCTTACCGCATATAATGTTTTTGCACTTGAAAATCTTGGTGTAACTTATCAGTCTGGATCTGCGGATTATGCTGAGTGGTTAGAACGTAACAATCCTTATGAGCAAATTTCGGCAGGTGATATTGTAGGTGTAAATGGTGGTAAAATTTCTAAACTCACTTTTAACTCCCAACAATACATGGTGATTTCTACTAAGCCAGCTATCCTAGGAAATATGCCTATGGATGGAAATGAGGAGTTGTATGAAAAGGTGGCTTTCATGGGGCAAATTCCGGTAAAAGTTAGAGGGATCGTTTTGTCTGGAGATTACATTTTACCATCTGGTATGAATGACGGAACTGGAATTGCAGTTTCTCGGAGTAAAATAAAACCAGAACAATATCGCGAAATTGTAGGAGTAGCTTGGTCTGAAACTTATATTGATAATGGAGTTTCTTTGGTAAATATGGCGATTGGACTTAATGCAAATGATGTTGCCGATTTGGCAATTCAGCAAGAAAAGAGAATCAACGATTTGGAAAATAAATTCAATTCTTTGGAACAACGTTTTTTGGCTTTGGAAAATGGAACAGATTATACTCCGAGTGAAGTAGTTGCAGAAGCGTCATCAGTTACAGAATTTGAAGCAGAAAAAGTAATGACGAGATATGAAATAATTGCATCGAGTATGCCTGCGGAACTTAGCGATGAAGTAATGGAAGACGCTATTTTAAGTTTAAAGAACCAATATGAAATTCAAGGAATTAAATTTGAAGATCACCCTGGGTTAAATAAATTATTTACAGATACAGCTTATCAGGCGGAAGTAATTAAAAAAGCGCAGGAAACATATAAGATTTCTTATCAGAATATTTTAAAAGCAGCAGAAAGTAGAAATTAAAAAGCAGGCAAAATATTTTGAAAAATATTAAAAAGGGCTTTCCAACTTGATGTTTGGAAAGCCCTTTTTTTTGCGAATAAATGTTTCTTTTTTTTCAAAAAGCAAAACTAATATTTCTCAATAAAATCTGTTGGAACTAAAAAACCAAAAGTATCATCTGAATATCCTGGTCCAACTCCCATGTCAATAAAATTTCTCATTTCTAAATGAAGATGAGCACTATATTTTCCATCAGCAGTTCCAATCGTTCCTAGCAATTGCCCTCGTTGAATAAATTCACCTTCTTTTACATTCATGACATCCAAGTGAGCATAAAAAGATTCTACATATGGATACTCTGGATGATCTGGAAATTTGTGGACTACCCGAACAATATTTCCCCAGCCACAACAAACATGTTCCGCAAAAGTCACATATCCATTTGATACACTATAAACTGGATCTCCTAAATCAGTATTACCACCACCTATGCCATTCCAATCTTCTCCAAGGTGTTTACTCTCCCCAAATTCTTGAGCTTTAAAATAATTGGTTCCGTCAGGTTTGCCTACAGGGAAATCAAATTGATTAGAAATGTAGGTCGGGTTTTTTGCAAAAATTACCTCGTATTTTGACTCGGTAGTTGTTGGATAAAAAGAAGGTTCTTCTATTGCTGAAGCAACTTCTTCTTGCTCTGAACTTGGAGAAATAGCATTGTTATTCTTTATGCAAAATAGCATAGTAAACGCAAAAATCATCGAAGAAATAAGTATAAAACTAGTGTGTTTTTGGTGATGAGACATAGTATGAGATTTAAATATTAGTTGTGTTATGACAAAATTAAAAAGTTTAAACGAAATATGCTTCCCCTCATTTTTTTAAGACTGTTAAATTCTTCTCTTTGATATTCTTTTACCAAAATCCTAAGACTTAACTTTTTAGGGAAAAAATAAAATCGTACCTTTATTACTGCAATAATTTTTCCTAAAATTCTATTTCTATTGCAAAAAAACTAACCTAACTAATATTTTAAAGACGTCTTTCGACTTTTAAGTACCCTAATCTACCTTTTTTACATTTTGAAACATTTAAACCAAAAGTAAATTTTTGGAATAAATCATTGACTGTCAATTAGTTATAGTTTAGAGGGAGATGATGTTTTTGATAAAGCAGCAGATATTTGAAATACTGCCTCTTTTTATAAAATCTAATTTTTTTTAATTTAAAATTTCCTGTAATCTAAAGAATTCTAAAACCGAAACTAAGAGTTGCGCAACATTAACTTACATGAACAAGTCTCCCAACACAGTTTTCACAACAAAAAGTAAAAAGTGGTTTTTACTTTTTCTTCTTTGCTTCATTTTTCTCCAAGGAAAAATGCTAGGACAAGGCTGTGAGTGTGTAGGTTGCACAGGACCAATCCCAGTTTCTTCTACTACTACTTATACTTTAAATGTTTCTGGATCACCAAATGGTAACCTTTCTAGTGCAACACAAGGCATTTGTGGGATATATTTAGATGTTACATTTGAGCATATTTGGAGTTTGACTATTACTTTAACTGCACCTTCAGGGCAGACGATGACCTTGATAGGACCATATGATAATTTTCCAAGTACGACAGGATTTTCTAATTGGGATATTAGCTTTTTGCCTTGTGGAAATACAGTTTCACCAGACCCAATGACTAGTGGTGGATTCTTTAATAATCAATGGACTAATCTTCAACAATGGGCATTTTTTACAAATTATACAGGTTCGTATTATCCTTACGGTGGTTGTTTGGAAGATTTTAATTTCGGTTCTGTCAATGGAAATTGGACAATGACGGTGACGAATGGAAGTAATGTTTATGATGCTGGAAGTTTTAATGGATTTTCAATTGAGTTTTGTGATGATACGGGAATGGGATGTACTGCTTGCGATGCATATGCGGGAGATCTTTCGGGGATAAATGATATTGATTTATGCATAGGTGAAAATTATAGTGGAAGCATTGACCCTTTTTATACTTTTGGATCGGAACCGAATAACCAATATGATTATACATATATTATTTCTCAAAATAATGTCATCGAAAGTTATGAGATGGCACCTGACTTTTCGACTTTTTCCAAAGGGACTTATGAAATCTGTGGGTTGTCATATTTGGCATCAGATGTATCATTGATTCCAGCACCAAATGGGATTCTTTCAACTAGTGATTTAGAGGTAATGATGACCTCTACAGCACCGTTCTGTGGAGATATTTCTGATGATTGTTTTATCGTGACAATTTATCCGATTCCAGATACTGTTTTTATTAGTGATCAATATTGTAAAGGCGAAACTTATACTTTTGCTGGAAATATATATGTTTCACCAGGAATTTATTATCCTATTTTGCCTGCATCAGTAGGCTGTGATACTTCTGTAGAATTAACATTAAATGAACTAGAAGTTTTTTCTCAAGACACATCCGAGACGATTTGTCAAGGAGATACTTTTTTTATTGAAAATTTTTTCCACACAAGTACCGGGATTTATTTAGACACCTTGACCACCATTGATGGTTGTGATAGTATTTTTAATTTGGATTTGACTGTATTAAATCCACAAGTAAGTATTGCTATCCCTGACACGATATTTTGTTCCAATCCTGAAATACAATTAGATGCTTCTGGTTCAACTGGAGGTTCAGGAGTGTCTTATATTTGGTCAACGAATGATGGGAATATTACTGGGGACATTTTAAATACTACTACTACGGTTGATGCCGGAGGTAAATATTATTTTATGGTTTCACAGGTAAATTCAGGTGTAGTTTGTACGGTAATTGATTCTGTTGAAGTCATAGCAGATTTAGTTGCTCCTACTGTAAATATAGCCATGGATAGTATGATTAATTGCGATGTTATGACTATTGTTTTAGATGGAACAGGCACTTCGATTGGGAGTGAATTCTCTTACGAATGGACGACAGTCGATGGCATTATTTTACAAGATACATTTACACTTTTTCCAACCATAATTTCAGGTGGAACTTATATATTAACTGTTACGAATAGTAATAATGATTGTGTGAACCAAGACTCAGTTTTGATTTTACAAAACACGAGTTTTCCTTCCGCTTCAGCTGGAGCAGATATGGAAATAAACTGTGATAATCCGATAATTCAATTAGATGGATCAAGTTCTTCACAGGGGATGGAGTATGTTTATTTGTGGACAACTTCCGACGGAAATATATTGTCAGGAGATGATGGTTTGCAACCAACGGTTGATTCGGCTGGTACTTATCAGTTGACAGTTACAGATACCTTTAGTCATTGTGTTACGATAGATTTTGTAGACGTAACTATAAATACGACACTTCCAATTGCTGATGCAGGAAATCAATTAACTGTAAATTGTTATGTACCTGAAGTACAACTTGATGGTACAAATTCTTCACAAGGAGGACAATATTCTTACCAATGGACAGGACTTGCAGGTGGCTCAATACTGAATGGTGGAACTACCTTAATGCCTACAGTAAATAGTGGAGGTGTTTATGGATTAGTTGTGACAAATAATTTAAATGGATGCACATCTAGTTCGCAAGTAATTGTAAATCAGAATTTTACGCCTCCTTGGCTTTCAGTAAATACTCCAATAGATACGATTACTTGTTTGCAAGAAATAATTACGATTGATGGTTCAAATTCTGTGGTTGGGGCCATTTTCGAATATGAGTGGACGGTGATAGGTTCAGGAAATATTCTTGCAGATACTTTTACATTGCTTCCGCAAATTGATTTGGAGGGAATGTATCAAATAGAAATCACGAATACTTTTAATGGTTGTACTACTGTCGATACGTTTGAAGTTTTTGCTAACAATACACTTCCAACGGTAGAAGCTGGAGCAAATATGACGGTTGATTGTATCACGCCAGAAGTAATTTTAGATGGAAGTGGTTCGATAGGAGGGGAGTTTGAATATTTGTGGACTGCGTCAAATGGAGGGAATATTTTGAATGGTGAAACTACTACTGCACCAACGGTAAATGGAGATGGTGATTATGAATTGTTAGTGACCAACACATTAAACGGTTGTACTCAAACTGATTTAGTGTTTGTAAATGTAGATACAATTCCGCCAATTGCAGACGCAGGAGTCGATACGTTAATTGATTGTAATAACAATATAATTACGTTAAATGGGGATGGTTCTTCAGTAGGTGATTATAGTTATCTGTGGTCTTCTTCTGATGGAACAATTGATTTAGGAGAAAATACACTTCAACCAACTATTTCGTCAGGTGGAAATTTTGAAATAATCGTGACAAATAATCAAAATGGCTGTTCCTCTTTTGACTCAGTTTTTGTTGGAGAAAATTTAATTGCTCCAGTTGCTAATGCAGGACAGGATACTTTAATTAATTGTACAAATCCGACTATTTTACTTGATGGATTAGGCTCTTCAGTTGGAAGTGATTTCTCCTATCAATGGACTGCAACCAATGGAGGAGTTATTTCATTAAATCCAAATTCTCTCCAACCTGAAATTTCTAATGCTGGCAATTATCAGCTCGAGGTGACGAACACGATTAATGGTTGTACTTCAATTGATGAAGTTATTGTTCTTTCGGATACTGATTTTCCAACTGTAGATGCAGGTCAGAATATGACAATAGATTGTAACCAATTAGAAGTGATTTTAAATGGAAATGGATCGATAGGAGTGGAGTTTGATTATTTGTGGACTGCAACGAATGGAGGAAATATTTTGAATGGAAATACTACTCTTTCGCCCACAGTCAATAGCGTTGGTGATTATGAATTGTTGATAACAAATACGGTGAATGGTTGTTCGCAAACTGATTTGGTATCGGTAAATATAGATACGATTACTCCTGTAGCATCTGCAGGAGTAGATACGTTAATTGATTGTTATAACAATACAATTTCATTAGATGGAGGAAACTCTTCCTTAGGTGATTTTAGTTATTTGTGGTCTTCTTCTAATGGTACAATTGATTTAGGTGAAACCACCCTTCAACCAACTATTTCGTCAGGTGGAAACTTTGAAATTTTGGTGACGAATAATCAAAATGGCTGTTCCGCTTTTGATTCAGTTTTTGTTGGAGAAAATTTTATTACTCCAATTTCTTCTGCTGGAGAGGATACATCTGTTACTTGTACGAATCCAACAATATTATTGAACGGGAATGGTTCATCGATAGGCAATAATTTTTCCTATCAATGGACAGCAACGAATGGTGGGATTATTTCCGCTAATCCCAATTCACTTCAGCCTGAAATTTCTAGTGGGGGAATTTACCAACTCATCGTAACAAATATTGATAATGGTTGTAGTTCGATGGATGAAGTTTTAGTTGTTTCAGATACAAATTTGCCAATAGCAGCTGCAGGAAACCCTGATACTTTAAATTGTAATCAGCTTGTTATAAATTTAGATGGAACGGCTTCATCGTCAGGAATCAATATCATTTATTTGTGGACAACTTCGGATGGAAATATTGTTTTTGGGGAAAACTCCTTGATGCCTCAAGTTGATTCTTCTGGTAATTATATTTTAATAGTTACGGATACTATTTCAGGATGTTCAGCTCAATCTCCTGTGGAGATTGCGATTGATACAATTGCTCCAATTGCTGATGCAGGAGGATCAATGGAATTAAATTGTGTCATTCAAAATGTAACTTTGGATGGAACAAATTCTTCGATAGGAAATAATTTTTCATATGTGTGGACAACAAATGATGGGAACATTTTTTCTAATCAAAATTCATTGCAACCTACTATAAATCAATTAGGTACATATTATTTAGAAGTGGAAAATAATGCAAATGGCTGTACTGCTGAAGACTCTGTTTTTGTTTCCCAAAATATAATTAGTCCTATTTCTATTGCAGGTGTAGATACTTTAATTACTTGCGAAAATGGCACATTGATTTTAGATGGAAGTGGTTCTTCCCTTGGAACAAATTATATATATCAATGGACTGCAACCAATGGCGGAATCATCAACAATAATGACACTACGCTCCAACCTCAGATTAGTACTCCTGGAAATTATGAATTAGTTGTGACTGATACAACTAATGGTTGTTCTGCTACTGATTTTTTAATCGTAGATATAGATACCAACCCTCCAACTGCTGATGCTGGATCACCTGATGTGATTGATTGTAATCAGACTATTTTGACTTTGGATGGAAGTTTATCTTCGATGGGAAGTATTTTTGAATATGAGTGGATCACAGGAAATGGTAATATTCTATCTGGAGGAAATACTTTAACTCCTCAAGTTAATAGTGCAGGAACTTACTTTTTGGAAGTAACTAATATACAAAACGGATGTGTTAATCTTGCAATTGTAACTATCACAGCAGATACTATTTTGCCAAATGTAAATGCTGGAGTTGATACGATGATAACATGTGAAAGTAATGTTATAAATCTTAATGGGACAAATTCTTCCATAGGTAATTTTACCTATAATTGGACGACCACAGGGCTTGGTACAATTCTAAATGAAAATACGTTGACTCCAGAAATAAATGATTCTGGAACCTATCAATTAGAAATAACGAACACCCAAAATGGATGTATTTCGATAGATGAGGTTGAAGTTATTTTTGACACACTTCCACCAATTGCAGATGCAGGCTTAGGTGGAAATTTAGATTGTGATACCACAAGTTTGACCTTAGGTGGAAATTCATCTACAGGGACAAACTTTGAATATCTATGGACATCTTCTTCAGGAGGAAATATTTTGACGGATTCCACTTTATCGACCATTACAGTTAATACTGGATCAACATATAACTTACTTGTCACGAATATTTTAAATAGTTGTACAGCAACTGATCAAGTAATCATTACTCAAGATGCGAATCTACCTATTGCCATAACTAATGCAATGGATACCATTCTTTGTGATTCTACTCAATTGATTTTAGATGGAAATGGATCGAGTAGTGGAAGTGATTTTTCTTACAATTGGACAACGATTGATGGAAATATAATTGCTAATGGAAATACACTTTCTCCAACAATAGATTCTGTAGGGTTATACACTTTGATCGTAACGAATACGAGTAATAATTGCGAAGCAACTGCCTTTGTAAATGTAGTGTTAGAAAATTGTGGGCCAACTGTATTTGCAGGAGTTGATGGATTTGTAGATTGTAGTTTTACAACGATAGTTTTAGATGGGACAGGATCCTCTATTGGAGCAGAATTTACTTATCTATGGACAACTACTGATGGAGTTATTTTGTCAGATACCACTACATTAATGCCTACGGTTGGAGCAAGTGGAACATATGTTTTAACTGTCGAAAATACTCTTTATGGGACGATAGCGACAGATACTGTTTTTGTGGAAGATTTAGCAATTCCACCTTCGATTGATTTGTCCGTAAATACCTTGTTAAATTGTGTAGACACTACAGTTTTTGTCAATGGAAGTAACTCATCTTTAGGTGCTGAATTTTTATATTCTTGGAGTACGAATAATGGAAATATTGTAGCTGTGATTGGAGGAGATTCTATTTCAGTTGATGAATCAGGATTTTATTTTTTAGAAATTACCAACACTTCGAATGGTTGTGTTTCGATTGATAGTATTGAAGTTTTTCAAAATGTTGAGGTACCAATTTCGGATGCAGGAATGGATCTAGAATTGAATTGTTATAACAACATATTCACATTGGATGGTAGTAATTCCTCGGTAGGAACTAATTTTGTTTACAGTTGGACTACTTCTGATGGAAATATTGTTTCAGGAGATTCTACATTG
>CAJQQY010000197.1 GCA_905480595.1 uncultured Saprospiraceae bacterium
TGCATACTTAACTGCAGCAACTCCTCGCTCAATTATTTTTTCACGAGTTGAATTTAGTTTAGCAAAAATGTGCAAATCTGAAGTTCCAATACCAGTATGAATTCGAGGTCGAGTAGCATATTTTAATGCTTCTGCCGCCACCTTAATATCATTTTCAACTGCCCTAGATAAACCGCAAACAATCGGAGTTTTGACTGCTTTGCAAATATCTTCAACTGACTTAAAATCTCCTGGACTAGAAACTGGAAAACCAGCTTCGATCACATCAACATTGAGTCGTTCTAACTCTCGTGCAATTACAACTTTTTGGTCAGTATCTAATTTGCAACCAGGAACTTGCTCGCCGTCGCGGAGGGTAGTGTCGAAGATATAAATTTGGTCAGAAGCCATAGGTTATGTTTTTCTTTCAGGTTAAAAAAATATAAACCAGGAACGGTTTAAGTTTGTAAGCGAAAATTTTTTGAGTTAAATTTGATTTACTCAGAAAAAATGTATGTTTGTATCTTCTCAAAGATATTCTTATAGTAACTATTTTTACTATTTAAAAAGATAGTTGTTACAGTAAGTATTTTTTAAAAAACACTTGTAATTCGTTGACTTTCAATGAGTTGTAAAATGATTAATTACAATGCCAAAGCAACAAACTGATTATTTAATTCAGTTAATTAAGTCACTTACCAAGACTGAAAAGAGGCAATTCAGACTTTGGGTTAACCGAAATCAATCCAATACGGATGTTTTGTTTTTGCAATTGTTCGATTTACTGGATAAACAAAAAAAGTACGATGAGGAGTTGATCTTGAAAAAAAATCCTGGAATTAAGAAGCGACAAATCTCAAATTTGAAAGCGCATCTCTATAAACAATTGCTTGTGGCTCTCCGGTTGCAACATCGATCGAGCAATCCAGATATTGAAATTAGAGAACGATTTGACTATGCTCGAATTTTATATAATAAAGGTCTTTATCGACAAAGTTTAGAGATACTTGACAAGGCAAAATCATTGGCTAAAGTTTCTAAATTAGATGCTTTACGATTATCCATTTTGGAATTTGAAAAACATATCGAATCACAACATATTACACGAAGCATTGATACTCGTGCTGAAGAGTTGACTTCTGAATCTGCAAAAGTGAGTCGAAGAGCTGTTCAAAAAAATGATTTATCCAATTTAGCGATTCAATTATATAGTTTGTATTTGAAAGTTGGATATGTTCGAAGTAAGGAAGAATATTTATTTGTGAAAGAATTTTTCTATTCTAATCTGCCTGAATTTGACGTAGAAGATTTAAGTTTTTTTGAAAAAATGTATTTATATCAAGCTTATGGTTGGTACTTTTTCATGACTCAAGATTTTTTAAACTATTATAAATATACTCAAAAATGGGTGGAGCTTTTTAATGCTCGTCCAAAAATGATTGAGCGAGAAATGCCACTTTATTTGAAGGCAATGCATAATTCATTGAATGCACTTTACTTGGCTCAACATCATAAGAAATTTTCTAAGGCACTTCAAATGCTTGAAGACATTGGAGAAAAATACTATCAGAAAAAATCTGTCAATGTTGATAGTCTACTGCATATCTACCTTTATTTTAATCGAATCAATTTACATTATTTAGAAGGTACTTTTACTGAAGGACTAAAATGGGTGCCTAAGCTAAAAGAAAAATTAAACTCTAATGAATATGGTTGGGATGATCATCGAGTGATGGTTTTTAATTACAAAATAGCTTGCATGTATTTTGGAAGTGGTGATGATGAAACAGCGATTGATTATTTGAATGAAATCATTAATCAAAAAAGTCCAGACTTTCGAGAAGATATTCAATGCTTTGCGAGAATACTTTGTTTGATTGCACATTTTAATTTAGGGAATGATTTGTTGGTGGAGTATCAAGTGAAGTCGGTTTATCGATTTTTGACGAAAATGAAAGATTTAGAATTAGTACAAAAAGAGATATTAAAGTTTATCAGAAAAATACCTCGAATTAAAAAGGAGAATTTGAAAAATGAGTTTATTGAATTGCGTGATAATTTTTTGAAATTGAGGGAAGCACCTTTTGAGAAAAGACCATTTTTGTATTTAGATATTGTTTCTTGGCTGGAGAGTAAAATTGAGAATCGGCCGATTCAAGATATTATTCGAGAGAAGTTTTTGGAAAGAGAGAAGCCAAGGGAGGATGTGTGATTTAGAAGGCGCAGATTTTTAAGATTATTTTGATTGACGAAAACAGGTGCTTACGAGAGATTTTAAAAATCTGCGCCTTCTACAGCGAAAAAAAATTCACACTTCAATAACTTCTCACCTGTAATTCCGTTAAACATTTATGAAAACGAATCTTATCCTTTGTTTCCAACCTTTCATTTTATAAGTTCGTTTTTCTACTCGAAAACTTCAACGCATTAGCTTATTAAAATTTTAGAATGAAATACCTATACCTGCTCCTAATTTTTTTTTCTAACAATATATTTACATCTGCGCAAGTTTCTGGAAAAGTTACTGATTCGAATGGAGAACCATTACCATTTGCAAGTATTTACGTGCAAGGAACTACAAATGGTACAACCTCAAATGTTGAAGGAAATTATGAGTTTGAATTGGAAAAAGGAACTTATCAATTAGTATTTCAATTTGTGGGGTTTAAACAAACAACAAAGACTTTAGTCCTTGATAATCAGCCAGTTAAATTAGATGTGGTTTTAGAAGCAGAATCATTTGGGTTGAATGAAGTCGTCGTCTCAGCTGATGCTAAAGACCCTGCTTATGCTATCATCAGGGAGGCACAGAAGAAACGAAAATACTACAAAGAGCAGGTCAAGCAATATCAATGCGATGTATATATCAAGGGTGGAATTAAGTTGCTGGATGCACCTACAAAAATCTTAGGGCAAGACTTAGGTGATCTTGGTGGACAGTTAGATTCTAATCGTCAAGGCATAGTTTATTTATCAGAGTCAGAAGCTACTTTAAATTTTAAACAACCTGATCAGTACAAAGAAATTATGACGTCCTCGAAAGTGAGTGGAGACGATAATGGATTTAGTTTTAATCGAGCCTCTGAAATGGATTTTAATTTATATAAAAATTCAGCCCTTTATTTTTCCAATCGAGAAGTTGTTTCACCCATTGCGAACAATGCAATGAATTATTATCGTTATAAGTTACTAGGTACCTTTTTCGATGAAAAAGGATTGGTAGTTAATAAAATTGAAGTTCTTCCGAAGCGAAAAGAAGATCCATCTTATGGTGGAATTATTTATATCGTTGATAAACTTTGGGTGATCCAATCCACCGAACTTTTCTTGACCGCCAAATCAATGAAGCAAGCAGCTGTCGATACCATGTGGCTCAAACAAGTTCATGTTCCTGTTGAAGAACCTGATGTGTGGAGAATGTTTTCCCAAACAATTTCATTCACAGGAGGATATTTTGGATTTAAATTAAAGGGAGACTTTACCGGAATTTTTAAAAACTATAATATTAATCCAACTTATGAAAATGAGTTTTTTGACAATGAAGTTTTAGTTTTTGAAAAAGGGGCAAACGAAAAAAGTTTGGAGTATTGGGAAGGATCTCGACCGATTCCATTGACTGAAGAGGAGAGTACTGATTATGTAAAAAAGGATAGTTTGGCTGAAATTTGGGACTCAAAAGAATATAAAGATTCGATAGATCAAAAAAATAATAAATTCAAATTGACGAATATTTTGTTTGGCTATTCCTATCGTAATTCTTGGAAACGGAAATCGTTTAGTGTGCGCGCACCTGTTTCAACTTTTCAATTTAACCCAGTTCAAGGTGGAACTATTTCTTTGGATTTTAATTATCGGAAATCTTTTGGAGAGCGAAATTTGAGTTATTATAGCATCAATCCCAAAATCCAATATGGTTTTGCTGACGAAAAAATAAGAGCTCGATTTACTCTTTTTAGGCAGTTCAATGCTACTAATTTTTCTAGATTATATCTGTCGGGAGGGAGAGAAGTGATGCAGTTTAATAGTGATGATCCAATTGGTCCATTGCTTTCTGCGATGTATAACCTGTGGGACAAAAAGAACTTGATGAAATTGTACAATCGAGATTTTGTGTACTTAAATTTTGGAAAAGAAATCCGGAATGGGGTGCGAGTTAGATTGTCGTCAGAGTTTGCCCAACGTTCACCTCTAATGGTTAATACTCAATATAGTTGGAAAAAGAAAGATGATTTTTATGAAATTAATGAACCACAAGTTGCTGAATTAGAGGATTTTACATTTGATGAACATTCTATATTTTATATTGATGCGAGTGTACGAATTCGTTTTGCGCAAAAGTATTTGACTTATCCAGATCGGAAATATATCATGGGGTCAAAATATCCGACTTTCCGAATTGGTTATCAAAAAGCGATTCCAATCAATGATAATTTTTCAGGTTTTGACAAAGTGACTTTGTCTATTTCAGAAGATTATATTGGGATGGGAGTGCGAGGTCACTCGGAATTTAATATTAATGCTGGGACATTTTTTAATAAAAAAAGAATACAAGTAGTGGACTACCAACACTTTGGAGGGAATGAAACTTTTATTGGAAGTCCAAATGTTTATGCCAACTCATTTTTGCAATTACCTTATTATTCAAATAGTACTGCGGGGAGTTTTTTTGAAGCTCATTATCAACATCATTTCGATGGATTTTTTATGGATAAGATTCCTTTGATTCGAAGATTAGGTTGGCAAACAGCGATTGGGGCCAATTTTTTATATACTGAATCGGAGAAGGATTATACTGAGGTTTATTTTGGAATTGATAATATTGGTGTAAAGATTTTTAGATTGTTTAGAGTAGATGTTGTTGGTTCGTTTCGGCAAGGGGAATTTGATCAGGTGGGGGTTGTTTTGGGGATAAAGTTGTAACCCAAGTTTTGAATACCCAATATCGAACAAGGAATTTCCAATGTCCAATATTTTCAAAGAATGTACTTTCTAAAACTTAGAGATTGGAAATTCCTTGTTCAATATTGGTTCTTTCCACCCATTTATCCAATCAAAATATGTAATCCCATTCCTGCAATAAAAGCTCCAATGAATTGTAAAACTTTCGAATTCTTTTCAGTTTTAGTGGCAAAATACCCAATCGCAGCTCCAATCAAATGGATGATCGTAGTTCCTAAAATAAAACCTATAGAATATTGTGTAGCGTGAGCTAATTGGGGCATTTCCATTCCATGAGCAAAGCCATGATTGAACCCAAAAAAACCTACAAATGCTATGGTCACCATTAGTGGTAGTTTTTCTTCGAAAGCGATCGCAATTCCTAAAGCGATAACAGATAAGGCAATGACAGGTTCAATAAAAGGAATTCCTTCAGAACCAATTCCCATCAATCCTCCAAATAACATCACTCCAACAAAAACAGCAGGAACTGCCCACATTGCTTTTTTGCCCATTTGAGCACTTAGAATTCCAACACTCAACATTGCTAATAAATGGTCGAGTCCTAAAATTGGATGGCTTAAACCAGACAAAAAACTTGAGCCGTGGCCATCGTGAGCTATCAAGAGGATAGGAAAGGATAATAAAATGATAACGGTTGGAATAAATTTTTTCATGCTAGCTCGTTTCGTTCTACTAACTTAACAATCGTGTGCTTGAAAGTTTGTCAGTCCTAAGACAATTGAAATATTCTATTCCTGATTTAGGAAGAACAAGGATACGAAGAACTATATTACTCCTGTGGTGTTTCAGTAGTAGTTCGAGATAAAAAAATTAATAAAACTCCAAACAATACCATTACGATTTTGATAAAAAAGGAAGCAGTACCTCCTAGTTTTTCTAAAAATAATAATGGAGTAAATTTAGCTCCGACTAAACTTAAAGAAAGGGCATACATTCCTGAAAGAAAAAGAATGAATCCAATGATGGTGATGATATGTCTATTCATAAAATATTGATTTTGACTTTGCAAAAGTAAGTAAATAATCAACAGCACAAGTCTATTTCTGTTCAAATTCGTAATAGAAAAAAACTATATTTGTGGTCTTAACCAAATGCGCGATATGATTAAATTAATAGAGTGTCCACGTGATGCAATGCAAGGAATCAAAGAATGGATTCCTACTGAAAAAAAGGTTGCGTACATCAATAAATTGCTAGAAGTT
>CAJQQY010000198.1 GCA_905480595.1 uncultured Saprospiraceae bacterium
TTAGGAGTCATTCCCGTTTCCTTTTTGAAAAAAGTATTGAACGCAGTTTTGGAATTAAATCCACTTTCGTAAGCCAAACCTAATAAGGAAAGGTGAGCATTTTTGGGTTCTTGTGCCATCCCTTTAAACGTCTCTACTCGATAATGATTAATATATTCAGAAAAGTTTTTCCCTATTTTTTCATTTAATAATTCTGATAAATAATTGGGATGAAGGTCAATCATTTCAGCTAATTGTCGAAGCGTTAAATTTCCTTGAAGGAAAGGTTTTTCATCAGCCATATATTTTTCTAGGATCGTGTAATACTTTTGAGCTTCTTCTTTTTTCAAGTAAGATTTTTTGTATTTCTTTTTTTCAAAATCAGAAATATTTGTTTTTCCAAACATTTTATCCATCAATTCTTGAAAGCGTGGAATAGAGTGAAGTGGTTTAAGAAGTGGTTCGGTATATGTCAATAATGCTAGAGGCAACCTATATCCAATTGCTTGTTCGATAAGCTGGATCGCTTCGTCATGTTTTCCCATGATAGTTTTGACTTGGATTAAAAACTTCATGGCACTTCCCATGGAATCAGATTGTAAGGCAGCTTCTAATTTGGCAATACCTTCTGCTGCTTTTTCAGTATTTTTTAATGCAGCATAAGCCAAAGTTGTCCCACCTAGTTTAGTTAAATCTCCTCCTTCATTTTCTGGAAGGTTTTGAAAAAATGTTAACCCATCTTCAGGTTTTCCTTTTAGTAGAGGAATTGCTCCTAAGCAAATATGTGGGAATGGTAAGTCAGGTTTAAGTTGAAGGCTCTTTTTTAAGTAAGGAATAGCTTTTTCATATTTTTCCTGTAGGTAAAATAAAAATCCTTTATAATGATGATTCATTGCTGACAATGGATCAAGTTGAAGCGCTTTATCAATATAATTGTGAGCAGTATTTAATTTTCCTTCCACAGTCAACAGATTTGACATCGTCAAATAAATTTCATCAGAAGGACGTATCTCTACCGCTTTACTTATATGACGATAAGCGCTTTCTATATCCCAGTTTTGCCAACAAGCAATCCAAGACAAATTTAATTGCGACTCAGGTAGATTTGGATTTAACTCTAACGCTTTTTCTAAAAATGGTCTGGCCTTTGCAAAAGATTCTGGCGCAGGCATCAATCCCATCGCTCCAAGATAAGTATATCCCTGATTGATTGCTAAATAAGGTAAAGCAAAATCGGGCTGCGCTGCAATGACTTCTTCAAAAATGGAAATAGCTTTTTTAGTTCCTTCTACATTCAACTTCATTAAATGGTATCTACCTTTTAAATATTTCTTATAAACTTCGATAGGAATATGTAGATCATCAACCAAGTGTCCTTCTAATTCGAAATGCCCGATATGTTCTCGCAGTCGATCAGCAATTAATACACTAATTTCATCTTGAACGGCAAAAATATTTTCGATTGATCGATCAAATGTTTCTGACCAAAAATGAAAATCTTCCGCTACATTAATTAACTGTGCGGTGATTCGCATCATATTGCCAGACAAACGAATGCTTCCTTCTAGAATGGTAGAAACATTTAATTCTTCGCCTATTTGGACAATCGGAATATTTTTATTTTTAAAAAAGAAAGAAGAAGTTCGAGAAGTAACTTTTAGGCCTTTTATTTTTGCTAAAGCATTAATAATTTCCTCGGTCATTCCATCGCTAAAATATTCATTATCAATATCTGAACTCATATTGACAAATGGAAGAACTGCAATAGTTTTGGTGAGTTCTTTTTGCTTTCCTTTCAGTTCTGATCGTTTAGGAATTTTAATTCCATCATTGGTAACTGAAAAAACTTCTACTGGATCTTCAATATTTTTTAATCCAAAAATCCCAAGTGACTTTGTAGAAATTTGTTGCTGATTTTTTAATTCATCATTTAGTGTTCCTGAAATTAGAATACCACCAGCTATTCCCATACCTTCAATTCGAGATGCCAAATTAACACTATCACCATAAATATCTGTTCCATCAAAAACAATATCACCTAGATGTAAACCAATTCGCAAAGGAACAGGTTCTCCTACTTGTAAAGCTTTTTGGATTTCAATAGCACATTCCACCGCTTCTACTCCACTTTGAAAAACGCTGAGTGTTCCATCTCCGAAATATTGGACAATCTCTCCGTGGTATTTTTTATGATACTGTTCGAATTCTTCGCGATGATGTGCTCTAACCTCAGCTGCTGCATTTTCATTCTGTTGCATCAGAGCGGTATATCCAACAATGTCGGTAAACATGATAGCTGCGAGGCGGCGAGTCTTTTGGTTTTCCATAGATCAGAAGCTGTTAAGATTGTCTTTTAAATAAAGATTTTATGCTTGATTGGCATTTTCTTAAAAAAAAGCAAAAGTACGATATTTTTTGGGGAACAGATTATGTTCTAGTGCTCTAAATAGACCGAATCAATTGAATGAATAAAGATGATTTCATTGATGTCAAATGAAACAACAATCCCAAATTTTCCATTTGAAAATTTGGGATTGTTATTATTTATTTTGACCTAAAAACAGTTCCATTTTAGCCTATGTATTAAAAATAGACTCGATACATTAAGTTAGGAAACATACCAAATTGTGTAAGGTGACCTACTGAGTTCGGTTCACTTTCATCGTAATATTCTGATATTTTACCTTTTGTATTTGTAACATTATCTAAATTAATAAAAATCTCATGGGTCGCTTTAGGTCGGTTAAATTTATAACTAGCCGATACCGTAATTTGGTAAATATCTTCCAACTTATCTTCATAAGTTTTTTCATAATCCCAATAATTATTGTTCTCCGCATCAACGGCTACATTTCCTTGTGCATCTCTTAGTAGCGGAATGATTTTTTTACCACCTCCGTAAAATATTTTGCCATTCAAGGATAGGGTTTGGTTTTTCTTTTTTCCTAAATTTCCAAATTCCTTCCCCATCAAAATATTGACTAAATAGTTTCCATTGTATTGCGTGTTTCTCTCCACGCCTTCTAGTGTTTTGTATTTTGAATTGTATAAGGAACCATTGATTAAGAAATAGTAATTATTAGCGAGGAACCTTTCCAAAGTTAATTCTACTCCATAGTTTTTTCCAGTCCCTTTATTCACCAAATCAACATATCTAAAATCAAGACCTTCATTGATAGTGGCGTAGGAACTCGTGTCATTATTTTCTACAGGTAAGTTGTAAAGCGCTTGATAATACACTTCTACTTTTGCCCTTAAATTTTTAGTGAAACGTTTTTCATATCCAGCTACATAATGGTGTGCTTTTAATAAACCGAGGTCTTGATTAGGTTGAACAACACTACCATCGTCCAACTCAACTTTAGTAAAATAATTGTGAATACTTTCCATCGTGCTGTGTTTTCCATATCCAGCGTTGAAAGAACTGGTCTTATTCATTTGCCATTTTACCGCAACTCTTGGTTCAAGTGTACTTTTATTGTTGAGTAAAACATTCATATTTTGAATTCCGGAGACAATTGTAATATCTTCATTCAATCGATATCTCCAACTGATAAAATTTCTTACTGTACTCATTTTTTCTTTAAAATCTATCACATTAAATCTAGTCATTCCATCTTCTTGAAATCTACTTTGATTATTATCATAATCAAAAAGAGCATACTTTGTACCTATCTGAATTTTGTTTTTCGCATTCAATTTATTGTTATAAGTTATCGCTCCTCGATAGATCGAATTTTTCAATCTACCTTGAAAATTAACCTCCTTACTGATAGTAGAATCCCTTAAAAAATCACCCTGTCCATCTAATATTTTTGTAGTTTTTGATTCAATAATATCATCATCAATACCATTACTTGAAAAGGAAAAAGAAGTTTTAATATAGCTATTACCATTAATCGGCAAAGTGTGATTTATTCCTACATTTGCTAGGTGAGTTCCTTTGTCAAAATCTTCACTTATCTCAGATCTCAAACTACCGTTACCAGGCGTCTCCCAAAAATCTGGCTTTACATCTTCTAGAAAAAAACTACTCACTCCTCCTAATCCAAATAAAGAAAATGTACCGATTCTTTTGGTAGGTAAAACTATTTTAAAAGCTGCATCCTGAAAATTTAGTAGTCCGTCAATGTCAGCTAACCCAACATCATTAACTAAGGAAATAGTAGAATATCTATAATTGACCAAGAAAGAACCACCATATCCTTTTTTTAACGGCCCTTCCAGAGTAAGGTCAGTTCCTAATAATCCGAACCCAAAGGTAGATTCAAATTTCTCATTATTTCCCGCCCTCATTTTCACATCGTAAACTCCAGATAACACATCTCCAAATTCAGGGGAGAATGCTCCCGTATAAAAATCAGAGGTCGATAATAAATTATTATTTAGTGCACTAATTCCTCCACCTACAGCATTTTGATCAGCAAAATGATTAGGGTTGGTAATTTCCAATCCTTCCAATCTCCATTGGATATATTTGGGAGAATTACCTCTCACAATAATATCATTGCTTCCATCTTGGGTGCTCGTTACTCCTGCAAAATTTGATAATATTCGAGATGGGTCATTAAAAGAGCCAGCAAACCGTTCGGTTTGTTCAATTGAAATAGAACGGGCGCTGATGAGCGACATGTCATTTAATGCTTCTCCTTTATTCTTGTTTGAGGTAACAATGACTTCATTCAATTTTAGAATAGACTCCTGCATACTTATATTTAAAACTACCTCTTTACCGGAGTTCACTACAATGTTGGGAAGGGTGGTATTTTCATACCCAAGGTAAGATATTCGTAAGGTAATTCTACCTAAGGGGATATTTTCGAATCTAAATTTGCCGTCCACATCTGTAGTCGTACCAATTAATGGTTCTATACCAAGCATCACTACTTCGGCTCCTATAAGTGGTAATTTACTGTCGGTATCGATGATCGTACCTCTTACGGTTTGTGTCAAGTCTTGACTGTAAACTAATGTTGCGAATAGTGCAATAATTAGTGTAGTTAAATTTAATTTTTTCATTATTGTTTTTTTAAAATTTTAAAAAGAGGCATTAATATCTAGCCCTGATGAAAGTCAGTAACTTTCTTTGGTTGTGTGTTTTTAATAGGTAATCCTATTGAAAAATAAAATGAATAAGTAAAAAGGTTGTTATCAAATTATCATACCTCAAAGATAAGGCAAGGGTTAGCGGTGGTCGTTCGGGTTTACAAATTGGAACTTAGTTTTTTAGAACTAGAATCCCATTATCTTAGAAAAAATGACTCGCCTAAAATGATAACTTTACTATTTTTTTTGGTCTAATACTTTTTACAATAAACCAGACACTTAGCGTAATTTCAAATAAGCCACCAGGTATAACACTCACAATTTCAACAATATCACGGTGTTCATATATCTCTAGCATGGAGCCTGATAAGAGAACAACGTATCCAATTATTCCCCAGACTGACATTATCTTTGGGATCAGCTTTGATTGGTATAAAGCAGAAACAAATAACAATCCACCTATAGACCATAAAGCCATTCCCATATGGTAGGCAAAAGAACTAGCCTTCTTAAGGAGGATTCCCATAGTCTCAAAATTTGAAGTCATATTAGAATCAGCTTTTATGTACTCTTCACTTAATGGTATAAGTAATAGCGAAAATAGTGTCCCAACTACAAGTATCAAAGTTGCCATTATTGCGAAACTAAAATATCCAAAAGCTAAATATTTGTGATTGGGTTTTAGTATGGGTAGCATTAATATGGGTAGTGCAATATTTGTAAAAGTATGAACTAAAGCCATGAGGCTAACTCCAACTATAATTTGCATTTGATTAAAATAAACACTAGCAAGTAAATCTGGAACAGTTATAATAGATGCGATAAGACTACTTCCTATTCCGTAGGATAAAAATGATAAAATAAAAAATACGCCAAATATTCTAGAGGTCTTTCTGTAATTATTCATTTTAATTATTTTTTTAAATTTTCTTTATTAGAAAGAAACAATCTGCCAGTCCAGACAAATTCTAACTGTCCACTATTTCAAAAATTTCATTATTTAAAGGGTTCTCTAATGCTGTATCTATTTAAAATTTATTCCTTAGGAAGTATTTTTATTCCTTTTATCAATAGCCAGAATGTGAATGACAATTCCCCAACAACTGCAATCCCAAGTAGTACATTAATTAACATCGAAATAGCTTCATGGCCAGGATAAATGAATGCGGCTATACTCTCCCCTCCATAACCAAAACTACCAATCATCATAAACAGGCCTATAAGTTTGGGAAAGAAATCAGACTTAAAAATCAAATAACCTAATATCACTAAATGAAGGGCAAAAAATAATCCCCAGATATAAATTCCATCCTGATGAGCATCGAAAAAAAGCAAAGCAAGAGATTGCAATTGATTGGGTTCCAAAGCATTCAAATAGTCAGAACCGCCCAAAAGTCGCATAGGAATTAGGTAGTTAAATAAATTGATTGCCATAACAATGCCCATTGCCAATCTGGAAAAACCTGCAATCAAGGAGAGTGTTGGATTAACTGGTTTGAACATTCGGTAAAGCATTACAGTCAAAATTATTTCCATCAAAAACACAACGATATCTCCAGCAATACCCAGCCGAAAAAGCCCCTGATTTTCTATAATGTTTTGAGCAGTTGTTGCAGCATCTCCAGGAACCATAATTACGGAGGGCATATACCCTATACTAAACCCTCCTGATATCGCTATCAATAAATATAAAAGTCCTGCTAATTTTGCATATGCTGTGGGAGATAGATGGTTAATATTCATTTTGAATTTTTATTTTGAAAAAAAGTGATTGGAATCTATCCCTGAGAAATGCCAACAGCAATCTTTAGATTTTTTCCTTAATTTATATTTATATCGTAGAATAAAATGAATAGGTTTTAATAACCTTTTTCATACCTCAAAGATAAGGCAAGTGATAAGTGGGGTCGTTCGTGTTTATAAATTGGAACTTATTAAAAACAAAAAACTGAGTTCCAAAATGATTTGTTACACAGTTAATTTTAAAATTTTATTTTGTATCAGTACTCCGGGACAAAACATTGTTTCAAACCCCACAGGGCGGTTATTCATATTTAACTACTTCGTAGTTTTTTTCATTTTCTAGAACCTCAATTATTACATAGAAAAAATTACAGCACCTGATGGCAGCATCCGGGAATTCTCTGGATTAAAATTACTTCGCCACTTCCTTCCAATATGCCTTTGGGGTCTTCCCTGTCATTTTTTTAAAGAAAGTATTAAAAACTGTTTTGGAATTAAATCCACTATCGTAGGCGAGGGCAAGAATTGTCAAATGTTGTTGAGCAGGGTCAGCTGCTTTAGCTTTGAAAGTTTCCACTCGGTAGGAGTTGACAAATTCTGAAAAGTTTTTTCCAAAACCCTCACTCAATAATTGTGATAAATGATTGGAAGGGATACCTAAAATTTCAGCTAAACTTCGAATGGTCAAACTAGGATCAAGGTGAGGTTGCTCATCCGCCATCAACCTTTCTAATTGCTGTTGATATTGCCTCAATGTCGCTTCATCAAATAACGGCTTTTTATACTTTCTTTTGGAAAAAACAATAGTTGAGGACTTTCCAAAAATCTGTTTCATCAACTCTTGAAAGCGAGGAATCGAACGGAGTGGTTTAAGAATTGGTTCAGGGTAAAGATATGGCATCATTGGTAATCGATGTTCAATCCCTTCTTCAATTAAATCTAGTGCTGCATCTTGGTTGCCCATCATCGCATAGCAGAGGACTAGATAATTTAAAGCACTTCCCATAGAATCCGTTTCCATATCTGCTTTTAATTTTGCTATACCTGCTTCTGCTTCCAAAGTATTTCCTAAGGCAGCATTGGCCAAGGTAACACCTCCTAATTTAAAGTGATCCCCCGATTTATCTTCAGGGAGGTTTTGAAAAAACTTCATACCTTCTTCCTTTCGTCCCATCAATAATAAAGCCCCTCCCCAATAAATTCCTGATAGCGAATATTCAGGTTTCAGACTGTAACTTTTTTCAAAGCAAGCAATCGCTTTTTTATATTTTTCTTGTAGGTAAAAAATATATCCTTTTAAGTGATAGGTTATTGCAGAGAAAGGATCTAGCTGTACCGCTGTTTCAATGTATTTTAGAGCAGCATCTAATTTCCCTTCAGCGCAAAGCGTTGAAGCCATGCTCTGATAATAATCAATAACTGGGCGCACCTCATGTACTTTGTTCAAATGTCGATAGGTAGCTTCGAAATCCCAGTTTTGTAAAAAGGCAATCCAAGATAGATTAAGTTGAGACTCAGGAAGATCTTTGTCCAATTCAATAGCTTTATCCAAGAAGGGTTGTCCTTTAGCAAAAGTTTCACCTGCGGGTACCAATCCAGTTGTCCCAAGTATAGCGTATCCTTGATGTACCCCCAGATAGGCTAAGGCGAAATTAGGTTGTGCCGCGATGACCTGTTCTAAAATTGAAATCGCTTTTTCAAGATTAGGTTTATTCATTTTAAGTAAATGATACTTTGCTTTTAGGTATAGCTTATAATTTTCAACAGAGATATCTGAAGCATCTACTAAGTGGTCTCCTATTTCAAAGTGTCCAAGATGTTCCCGTAATTTATCAGCAATTAATAAACTGATTTCATCTTGAACGGCAAATATATCTTCCATCGATCGATCAAAAGTTTCCGACCAAAAATGAAAATCATCATTGACATCAATCAACTGGGCAGTTATCCGCATTTTGTTTCCAGATAAGCGAATACTGCCTTCCAGTATGATAGATACATTTAGATCTTTTCCGATCTGGGGAATAGGAATATTTTTATTTTTAAAAAAGAAAGAAGACGTACGGGAAGTAACTTTTAACTCTTTGATTTTTGCTAAAGCATTGATAATTTCCTCGGTCATCCCATCGCTAAAATATTCATTATCAGCATCAGAACTCATATTGACAAAAGGTAGCACCGCTATGGTTTTCATTAGTTCTTTTTGTTTCCCTTTGAGCTCTGAACGAGCAGGAACTTTTATTCCTTCATTAGTTACTGAAAAAACTTCAACAGGATTGTCGATATTTTTTAACCCAAAACGACCTAAAGATTGAGTAGAAATTTGTTGTTGATTTTTTAATTCATCATTTAATTTTTTAGAAATTAAAATCGCACCGGCTACTCCCATACTCTCAATTCGGGAAGCCAAATTGACACCATCACCATATATATCTGTTCCATCAAAAACAATATCTCCCATGTGTAATCCTATACGCAATGGAACAGGTTCTCCTTTTTTCAAAGCTCTTTGAATCCCAATCGCACACTCCACCGCTTCTACCCCACTTTGAAAAACACTCAATGTTCCATCTCCGAAATATTGTAATATTTCTCCATTGTATTTTTCATGATATTCTTCGAATTCTTGTCGGTGATGTGCTCGTTTATCTGCTGCTGCATTTTCATCTTTTTGCATCAAGGCAGTATATCCAACGATGTCAGTAAACATGATAGCGGCAAGTCGGCGAGTCTTAAGGTTTTCCATAGTATGAAAACTTTGAAGGAGTTTTTATAAATTTAATTTTTTGATGTTTACTTGTTCTTTATTGGGATGGCAAAATTACGATATTTTTTGAATGTAAGGCATAAATGGAAAAAGATGACAAAATTCATCATTTATTATTTTTTGGATCATTTCCTTTGGGTTAAAGATAAAATAAGTAAATTTAGTTTTATAGATAATTCATACCTATCCAACCAAAACTCACCATTCTAAATTTTTTCTAAAAATCAAAACCAATGGGAACATTTCACTCTAACAAGTTAAAAGGTCAACTCCTAAAAGTCTTTTGGATTACCCTAACCTGGACATTAATTTCAGCCTATCAATTCTCAATTGGTTATTCCACCGTCTTGGATTTGAATTGTGATTTAAGAGATGTAAGCCCTATGCTTTTTTTCAAAGGTGCTATATTAACTGGAATTTTAGCAGGCATTATTGGAGGAGGTAGTTTGGTTTTTATTTGGGAAAAATGGTTGAGAAGTAAAAATTATGGAACCGCTTTGAGGTATATATTTTTTTCCTACATCATAATTTATTTATTAGTGGTTATTCCAAATGCCTTCTTTTTCCATAGCGGCGAATTGAGAGTTTCATTCCTTGACCCTCAAGTTAGAGAAGCTGTTATATTTGCTTTTTTTGACATCAGTACACTAAGCAGTTTTATCATTTGGTTGATTATTGTTTTAGCCACGCTTATTATTTTGCAAGTGAATGACAAATATGGGCCAGGTGTTTTTAGATCATTTTTATTGGGGAAATATTTTCAACCTACGCGCGAGGAACGCATTTTTATGTTCCTTGATTTACGTTCTTCTACCACTATCGCCGAACGATTAGGAGAAGTCCGCTATTTTAATTTTATCAAAGATGTTTTTAAAGATGCAACGCCTTCTATCATTTATACCAAAGGAGAAATCTACCAATACGTCGGTGACGAAATCATAATTAGTTGGAAAATGGACAATGGAATTCAAGATACAAATTGCATCAATTGCTTTTTTGAAATCCAATCCGCACTTCGTCAACGTAGCAAATATTATGAATCTACTTATGACGGTATCCAGCCTGAATTTAAAGCTGGCCTACATTATGGTCATGTGATGGCTGGCGAAATTGGCGTAGTCAAAAGAGATATTGCATACTCAGGTGATGTTCTGAATACAGCAGCTCGTATTCAATCTAAGTGCAACGAGCTGGGGGTGAACATTTTATTTTCAAAATATTTATTGGACAAGCTTTCCTTAAAACCCAATTTGTTGACTCCCAAAAAGATAGGCGACATGGGACTACGAGGGAAGGAACAAAAAGTAGTTTTATATACAGCATCTCAAGAATGACTTTTTTGAAAAGAAGATTCTAACTTCAAGATATATGATAATTAGAATTCACTATACACCTCCATTAAGGTGATTTCAATTTCAACCTTTTAACTCCTAATATTAAAAGCATGATAATTAGCAGCACAAAAAAAACAGTAGTAGTTCCACTTTTTAGAACAGTAAAAAAATTAGTAATTGATACTGAAAAATTGGTGATATTGGGGTAACTATTCAATAGATAGATTATCCCGATATTCTCGAAATAATCAGCTATTCCTGCAATCAAAGGAAGTAAACATCCATAAAAAAGTAACCCTTTATCTCGGTTGAGTTTTTTTAAAAAATAAACAAATACCAAACAATAACTAATGCCGAAAAGAAAAGGATAAATCATATCTACAGGAATCTGATTAAATAAGTAGGCATTTCGACCTTCTTCTCCAAGCGTATATAACAATATATTTACATAATTGGCATCATAGCCTGTTGGCATCATGTCCAATAAATTCATTTGATTGGAAAAACGCATTACGTTAGGAATCGTAAGCGTCAGCATTAGGATATAAACTAGATTGGTCAGCATAAAAAAGAATAAAACTTTTTTTCCCTGAATGTTTTTGTAAAGAATTTTTTTCAGTTTAAAAATGTTTTTAAGTTAGGAACGCCCGTAGGAGTCCTTAAATTCAAAGTAAATAATTCAACTTTTTCATCACGCGCTCTTAATTCACTTTCGCCCAATGCTTTGATTTGAAAATCATCTGCATATTTTAGTCTTTTGATCAAATCACCTGACACTAGAATATCAACATCAAAACCATTGCAAAGGCCTTGGATTCGAGCAGTTGTATTAAGTACATCTCCTGTGAACATGATGTCTTTTTTGATGACTCCAATTTCTCCTGCTGTAACTTTTCCAAAATGAAATCCTGCTTTGAAAGTTGGTACCAAACCGTATTTTTCTTGATATTTTTTAGATTGTTTTTGCAAGGCTTTTTTCATGGCAAAAAAACAATTGAGACAATTATTATTTTGCAAACCATTTTTCATTTCCCAAGACACAATGATTTCATCGCCAACATATAAATATATTTCTCCAGCAAATTCTACCGTTGCATCTGACAAATCAGCATAATATTCTCGGAGTATTTCGAAAAACTTTACATGCCCTAAATTCTCTGCAATAGTGGTAGATGATTTCATATCGCAAAACATAAAAATCCTTTCCTCTTCAACAGGGTGATGATATTTTCCACTCAAAAAATTATGCATTACTCCCTGGCCTAGATGATCGCTCACCTCTGCATAAAATAAGGATGCTCCAATTATTGCTGCCATATAAATTTGGACACTCCAAAACGCAAGATTGGTAAAAAAGACCCACACGTTATTCCATACTGCTGTAGAAAAAATACTTTTTTGAATTTCTATACTAGTATTGATAAGAGTAATTCCAAAAAGAAAGGTGAACATAAATGTTATATAAATCAAAGTCTTAAATAGAACCTTTTGACCTAAGCTTCTTTTGGTAAATAACTTACTTAAATAAAGTATTTCAACTGCACCTATAATTAAACCTCCAAAAAAAGAAGCAATAGGAGTGACTATAAAATTATGTTCGAAACTGTATGGATTCCCAGTTGAAGGATAGATTGGAGAGTCTCCTAACAAGCCTTTTTCGAGCAGTAAATAGATGATACTAAAAATAAACCATATAATTCCGAAAGGAAAAATTCGTAGGGCATTTCGTTTGGCTTTTGGAGGTAACATATTCTCAGTTTATGATTTATTATTACTTTTTTAAATATTTCGCAGGCAAAGGGTTTTCTTCCGTTTCTTGCGTCCAATAAATATTGACTATCCACCATCGCTCGCCATCGTTCAATAATTGAATACTATTGATGCCTCGCATAAAAGGAACTTCATCAGATTCGGAATGAAAAGATTCATAGGTACTAAAAACTTGAGTTATATTACCGAAGGTTTCTGTTTTTCTAAAAATTTCTTCTTCAAAAAAACCATTCTCGAACAGCCATTTTCCAGACGCTTGAATATAGTCATCAGGAGTCATGAATTTGCATCCAACTTTACCAGCATTATTTTTTCCAGAGGGAATTAGTTTTGCATCTTGTGTAAATAAATATCTAAATAAATCCCAATCACGTGCTTCTCCTTTTTCGCCTGAAATTACTCTGTATAAATTTTCAAGTGTGGAGTCAAGTGTTTTTACTTTTTTCAAATATTTTTCATCTAGAATATTTGGGGCAAATTCCTTCTCATTTTGTTTTGCTGCTAATTTTTCAAAATCTGCAGCAGTCACCATCCTTCCATTTACATCGCTAGTATCCCAATCTTGTGCAATTTTCCATTGCCCATTTTCATTTTTTAAGACCACATGAAAACGTCCATAACCTGCTCGCTCCTTTCCATCTTTTCCAACTGTTGCAGATTTATAATAACCTACTTCGTATCCCAAATCATCTTGATAAATTCGATGTTCAAATTGAAAACTAATATTTCGTTTTGATGGATTTTTTTCAGAAAAAGAAGCAATAGTTTTTTCTCTCCAAGTCTGTCCATATTTTATTCCCCAAGGAGTTACCCTTAGTACATCTGAAGTATGAATATCAATATATTTTTCAGCATCGTAATCAGACCATGCTTCTTGAAATGCTTTCCAAACTTGTTCGTCTATTTGGTTGGAAATATTTTTATCTGTTTCTATTTGAGCACAAAGGAAAAAAGTATTTAAAAAGAAAAAAAGAAGTAGGGAGAAATTTTTCATGATAGCTGGATTTTTAATAAAAAAAATTGTCATGTCTTAAAAAATGACCTAACTCTATAAAGTAAGTTGCACGAGTTTGTCTTTATATTCTGGAATACGAAAAAAGAATAAAAATGAACATTTGAATATTTTCACCTAAAAACTCTTCTTATATA
>CAJQQY010000199.1 GCA_905480595.1 uncultured Saprospiraceae bacterium
TTATTAAAAGTGTTCATCAATCTATATTCGACTATTTACCCGATCATCAACATCTTAAAGTTGACAATAGAGAATATATTACTATCGAACATCTGGTAACAATGACGGCGGGATTAGCTTGGGACGAGTGGAGTGTAGCTCATGGTTCTTCAGCTAATGATATTGATATGTTGTGGTTTGATTGTAAAGAAACAATAAACTGTGTTTTGGATAGGCCATGGTGGAAAGAACCTGGCCAACTATTTACCTATAATGGAGGTGGTATGGCTATTTTGACTGAAATCATTAAAAATGCTACCCACATGAATATTGATGAGTTTTCAATGAAGTATTTGTTCGAGCCCCTTGACATTAAAAATACTAAATGGACTCAATTCCCAGGAGGTGTATGGGACGGGGCAGGCTCATTTTATATCACTCCAAGAAATATGATAAAATTTGGTGTTACTTATTTAAATGATGGAGAATGGAACGGAACAAGAATTATTTCGCCAGCATGGATTGAAAATAGTTCAAAACCTTATAACAATAATGTAGGCATCAACATCCCAGGGGAAGATTCGGGGATAAATGGTTACGGTTATACATGGTGGACAAGTGAACTTTCCCATTCTGGTAATAAAATAAAAATGTATCGGGCAGGTGGTTGGGGCGGCCAAGAAATTATGATTTTTCCTGAACTCGATATGGTAATTGTTTTTACCGGAGGTAACTATGCTAAAAAAACAAGGCTCTATAAACTTTTGGAAAAATCTATTTTACCAGCAATTAAATAATATACGTTGCAATGTCCATGTTTGGCAAAAGCTTCAGACAGCATATATGTGAAACCTTCAAACATCACCCAAACCTCTCGATTCTCTCAACTTCCACACTTGGAAAATGAAAATATAACATTACTTTCCCGTAAATCCATAGTGATCTAAATCATTCCCTTCCAATGACAAATCTCAGCTTATCACATCTTTTTAGAAACTACATTAGGATGATATTAAGTAGTTAAAATCACTAATTTCATTTTAGTTTAATCAAAAAAAAAAAGATGAAAACCACACAAGACGCCAAAAAAGTATTTAGAGAATGCGGTACTTGTTCCCAAACATTTGGCCATTTATTAAATCGTGAATTCGGACATCCTAAAGAAACCGAAGAACGTGCTTTAGATCCATTAGCAGGAGGAATCATGAATACAGGACATCAATGTGGAATGCTGTGGGGAACGGCAATGGCTATTGGAGCAGAATCATTTCGCAGACATAACGACCCTGATCGAGCGATCGCTGTAGCCGTAACTGCCACTCAACACATTGTAGAATCTTTTGTAAAAAGAACCAATACTGTTAATTGTCGAGAGATTACAGGCTATGATTTAAGTAGTGTTTTAGGACTGGTAAAATTTGGATTGAAAACTATGCTCACAGGCATGGATAATAGTCTTTGTTTTAATCTTGCAGAACAATGGGCGCCAGAAGCTGTGCAAGCTGCAACAGAAGGTTTGGCTGATGAACAAATTGATTTGACACAAAAACCTTTTAGTTGTGCTTCAGAAGTAGCTAAAAAAATGGGCGCCAATGAGGAAGAAATGGTCATGGTTGCTGGATTTGCAGGTGGACTTGGTTTAAGCGGAAATGCTTGTGGTGCATTAGGTGCTGCGATATGGATGAAGACACTTGCATGGTGCAAAGATAACCCAGGAAAAACGCCTCCTTTTTTAATTAATCCATCTGCAAAAAAAATAATAAAAGCATTTAAGGATGAGACTGATGATGAGATGATTTGTAGTAAAATATGTGGAAAGGGTTTTAAGACAATAGAAGAGCATTCAGAATTTATTAGGAATGGTGGTTGCGAAAAAATAATTAATATATTGACTCAACCATAAGTACCTAGTTTTAAAATATAAATAGTAACTCAATGGAAAATCAATTGGAAAAATATAGAAAATTCATTTTCATGGGAATAATAATAATTTCCTTAGGTGTTACATTTTCCACTGCGATGAAAGATACGGTTGATTCGTTAGGAACTGTATTTATTGCAGTTGGTGGACTATTCTTTATTATTGGAATGAATATGAAAAGGAAAGAAGAAGAAAAGAAAAAATAAAATGACAAAATTTAATCGCAAAGAACATTGGGAAAAAATTTACCAAACGAAAGAATTTGAAAATGTCAGTTGGTACCCAAAAAAACCTGAAGTTTCATTGAAATTCTTAGAGAAATATAAAGTTGATAAATCAGCTAAAATTATTGATATTGGCGGAGGAGATAGTTATTTCGTAGATCACTTAATCGATTTAGGTTATCAAGATATTACCGTACTTGACATTTCTAAATCAGCGATTAAAAAAGCAAAGTTGAGGCTTGGAGACAAAGCTAAAAGTGTGAATTGGATTGTTGCTGATGCATCAACTTTTCAACCAAATGAACAATATGATTTTTGGCATGACAGAGCAGCTTTTCATTTTTTAACAGAAGAAAATGAGATTGAATCTTATGTCAATTCTATTCAAAATGGACTTAGCTCGAAAGGAATTTTAGTTCTTGGAACATTTTCAAAACAAGGCCCAAAAAAATGTAGTGGAATCGAGGTTAAACAATATTCGGAAATTTCTATGACGGAACAATTGAACAGATTTTTTCAAAAATTAAAATGCATCAGAGTTGATCATATAACGCCATTTGAGACTATTCAAAATTTCATCTTTTGCAGTTTTAAAAAAATATAAATTCAATAGGCTTTATCAAAAAATGAATTTGGATTATTTTAGAAAGCTAAAATTGGAAGGAAAACCATGAGAAGTAAGGAGCCAGTTGGACTCGGCGAAAAATGAGGGGGCGGGCGTCTGACTTGTGAAAAGCATTTTTTTCGCCTAGAATTTTTTGATTCTCGTATGTTTGTTCAAAGAAAAAAAGAACAATGCTCTATTCATCCACCAAATCCAAATTGTAAAACAAAGCAAAAAAGGAAGTGCAATTCTGAGTGAATCATATCAATTAATAATTCATATTATTCATTATTATTTTGCTCCCCATTATTCTACTTTTTTCCTTGATAAAAATAACTATTCTTAAATAATTTAGGAAATTACATCAGTATACAATGTCTTGTTTTTATTTCTTACATTCCTTCCTTAATCTCGTATTAATATCAAAAATAAATTTAGACACAATGTTAAATAAAAAAAATACAAGTGCTGATTTACAAGGCCTTACCCGCTTAATTACAGATGCCACCATTGGCATAACCGACTTGGTCGAAGCCATGCATAGACGAGTAGTAAATCCTCCTCTTTTGCCTTCCACGCCTATTCAAAACCTGATAACCAATATTGCTGGTATCACTTATAAAAATATTAAAAGGAGTACTCGGTTGATTGGCAACGGCACAGATAAAGCATTGGGGCAGTTAACTTCTGTGCTTGGAGAAACTAAAGCTACTGATGAAAGGGAAGCGATACGCTCTGTTTTAAATGGAGTAATCGGTGATTATTTAGAAAAGAATGACAACCCTTTAAAAATTGATATGCAATTCAGACACCAAGCAAATGCTATTCCCCTTGATCGTAAAAATCTTGAAAAGGCCTATCCAACGATCAATGGAAGAATTCTTTTAATGGTACATGGTTCCTGTATGAATGATATTCAATGGACTCGAAAAGAACATAACCACGGGATAGCATTGGCAAAAGAATTCAATCAAACTCCCATCTATCTCAACTATAATAGTGGGCGACATATTTCCACCAATGGCCAAGTGTTGAACAAGTTATTAGAAGAGCTGACACAACATTGGCCAGTTCCAGTAGAAGAATTAATCATTCTTGCACATAGCATGGGCGGGTTAGTATCTAGAAGTGCTATATATTATAGTCAACAGCAACAACAATCATGGACTCAATATCTCAAAAAAATTATTTTTCTAGGAACTCCGCATCATGGTGCACCATTGGAGCAAGCAGGCAATTTTGTAGATGTCGTGTTAGAAAATATTCCTTATGCAAAACCTTTTGCCCGATTGGGAAAAATCAGAAGTGCTGGCGTTACAGATTTGAGATATGGCAATCTAGTAGATGAAGACTGGCAAGACAACGATCGATTTAAAATGCAAGGTGATCAAAGGAATAACATTTCATTGCCTGAGCAAGTAGAATGTTACAGTATAGCTGGCATTGTTGGGAAAGCGTCAACATCTACATCTTCTCAATTATTAGGAGATAATATGGTGAGTGTAAAAAGTGCTTTAGGGCAGCATAAAAAAGCTAGTAAAAACTTGAACTTTAAGCAGAAAAATACTTGGATTGTGGAGAAGTGTAATCACACAGAATTATTGAGTAATCTTAAAGTTTATGATAAAATAAAATCATGGGTCGCTTGATAAACATAAGACATATATAAGTTCTCATCAATTAAATAAAAATGAAATATCAAATAATAGAGAAAGAAATATATTCAGAAGCTGATTGTCTTCATTTTGGAGATAATTATGAAATGGGAGTAATTGTCAATGAGCAATTTCCTGATTATACTGGTGTTCCATTAGGGGATACAATTTTTGAAAGTGAAGACATTGAAGAAGTAACAGAAAGGAAAAGGCAATTAGAAATTAATAGACTAAAAATTGTGGGAACTAACCCTTTTTTTGATGACGATGAATTGGCTGATAAGTTTTACACCTCAGAAAATTTTACTAAACTAAAAGAACTCTATAAAATTGAATTCAACTTAGAGTTAGTTAGAATAAACGCTAATCAAATGGTAGTAAAAAATGATGATTTTTATTTCCCAACAGAAGCAAGTGATGAACAAATGATGCGAATTCAAAAATTAGTGGGGTTTTACTTTTTTGAGATTAGACAAGAAAGTTAAAAGTATATAAAAATAAAAACTGATGAGAACAATGTGTAAAATATTCATGAGGACTATCCGCCCTTTCCCCTTTTACACGCGACTTTTATCATCACCCAAATCGCTCATCCCCTCGCCAAGCTAACCTCTCCATCCGCTCCACCTCCACACTTGGAAAATCAAAATCTAACACTACTTTCCCGTAAATCAAATAAATCCCTTTTCCTCGAAATGGTGACCGCTGCAACGAAGGAGGAAAATGTACCGTATCGAAATATTGTCCCTCCGAATCCACCCAAGTTCCAAAACTCATCAACTTTCCATTCGAAGTTCGTACCGGTTTTTTGCAAACATAATAGCCCACAATTTTTATTTTTTTATTGGAAAATTGAGACAATTTTTTTGATAGAAAAGTTCCTGCTGGAATCGCATCTTTCAACAAATCAAATGGCGAACACAACGAAAATCCGAGCAATTCAATTTCATCAAATGCTTGGTCAAATTCTCCCTCCACCAACTTCGGCAAAACATAATGTTCCGAAGTATCTATAAATAAAAAACCAGTCGTTTCGAATTTATTTTTTGGATTAAAAACGGCATTTTTTTCCCACATCAATTCATACTTATTCATCCCTGTAAATCGAAATGCGCCGATACGAATCAACAACTCCAATTGGTCTGCGGTGATATGAACTCGATTAATAAAATCTTCTAAATTTTTAAATTCACCACCTACCTTTCTTTCATAAACAATACGACGAGCTACTTTATTTTCAAAACTTTTTAAATGTACAAAACCTGCATAAATATCTGACTCACAGATAGTTGTCAAATAAAAACTATTATTTACACAAGGTGCATGCAAAGTCGCTCCACACATTTTGGCTTCATGGAAATAATATTCTGTTGAGTAAAATCCTCCAAAATTATTAATCACCGCTACCATAAATTCTAATGGGAAATAGGCTTTCAAAAACAGGCTCTGAAAACTCTCCACCGCAAAACTTGCCGAATGTGCTTTGCAAAATGAGTACCCTGAAAAACTTTCGATTTGCCGC
>CAJQQY010000200.1 GCA_905480595.1 uncultured Saprospiraceae bacterium
AAATATCTGATAATCAATGAGTTAATGTTTTAAAACAGACCATCAAAGTTTAATTCAAAAAAAATACAATACCATATTTTTATGCGTAAGACGAAAAATACTCATCGTTGTTCTTTTTGTGGAAGAGATAAATCTGAAGCACTAATTTTAATAGCTGGAATAGACGGGCATATTTGTGAAGTTTGTGTAGAGCAAGCAGATGAAATTATTCAAGAAGAATTATTTGCAGATAAAGGCTCAGAAACGAAAGAAGATTTTTCCCTTCCTGATACTGTTACCCCAATGGAAATTAAAAGTCACCTCGATCAATATATCATTGGTCAAGATGATGCTAAAAAATTCTTGTCAGTAGCAGTTTATAATCATTACAAAAGATTACGTCAGGATGTAAATGATGATGGAGTAGAAATCGAAAAGTCGAATGTACTTTTTGTAGGAAGAACTGGTACAGGAAAAACTTTATTGGCGAAAACAATTGCCCGGTTTTTAAATGTACCATTTGCTATTGTTGATGCAACTGTTTTTACAGAAGCTGGATATGTAGGAGAAGATGTGGAAAGTATCTTGAGTAGATTATTGCAAGTGTGTGATTATAATGTTACAGCTACGCAAAAAGGAATTGTATACATTGATGAGATTGATAAGATTGCTCGTAAATCTGATAATCCATCAATCACTCGAGATGTTTCAGGGGAAGGAGTTCAGCAAGCGATGCTAAAAATGTTGGAAGGGACAATTGTAAATGTTCCACCACAAGGAGGACGAAAACACCCAGAACAGAAATTAGTAAAGGTGAATACTGAAAATATTCTTTTTATCTGTGGAGGTGCATTTGATGGAATCGAAAAGAAAATTGCTAATCGAGTAAATCGACAAGTGATTGGTTTTGCAAGTGGGAATAAAGAAAAAATAGATCGAGAGAATCTATTACAATATATTTCTCACCAAGATTTAAAAGCATTTGGTTTAATTCCGGAGTTGGTTGGGCGACTTCCTGTATTGACTTATTTGGAGCCATTAGATTTGGAAGCTTTGAAAAAGATTATTTCTGAACCTAAAAATTCTATCTTAAAGCAGTACATGAAATTATTTGCTTTGGAAGGAATTCGATTGAAATTCAATGAAGGAGCTATTGAGTATATAGCTGAGAAAGCATTGGAATACGAATTAGGGGCTAGAGGTTTAAGAAGTATCTGTGAGGCAATTATGACTGATGCTATGTTCGAATTACCTTCTCAAAAGGAGGTAACTGAATTCGAAGTAACTCGCTCTTATGCGATGGAAAAACTTAGTAAGTCTAAGATTTCAAAGTTGAGGGCAGCTTAATTTTCTGGAAAAAGAAACCTTTTTTTGGCAGTTTTGTGGTTTTTTCTAAACTTTTTTTAAAAAAATTAGTTTAATACCTTATGTTTTTAAGAATACTTTTTTAATTTTAATATAGAAAACCTAGTTGGTTATTTCAATTATGACTAAAGACTAAAGTCAATCCTTTGACTTTATATATAATTATAGAGAGAGCGTTTATTGTACACCCCGTTTCGGATCCTTCCGAAACGGGGCTTTTTTTATGCTGTTTTATTTTCTAAACAATACTGCCCTACCATTTATTTAGTTTATCATTGTGATTTTTTCGGTTAAAAATTTTACTTTTTTAAGTAAATAAAGAATAAAATTCTATATTTAGAATATAGGAGTATATACAACCAATGACAAAACGAAATTTTTAAACCAATTAAATAATTTTATTATGGATACAATTACAGGATTTGGAAAGTATTTATTTGCACTTCCATTTTTAGGATTTGGTGCAGGACATTTCATGAATGCTGAGATGATGGCAAGTATGGCTCCTTTTGGAGGTACTGTTATTGTGTATTTAACAGGGATAGCTTTAGTAGCAGCAGCAGTAAGTATATTGATAGGTAAAATGGATAAGTTAGCAAGTGCACTACTAGGTTTAATGTTGCTAATTTTTGCTTTTGCGGTGTGGATGCCAGCTATGAACGCTGCAGTAGATGAAGCAGCGGGCGGAGTAGCGATGTCCAATATGATGAAAGACATCGCATTAGCAGGGGCAGCTTGGATGTACTCATCCCATGTTGCTAAAGATAATGCAGTTATCGGTTAATTAAATTTTAATAGAAATAAATGATAAAACCCGTTCCAAAAAATAATTTTGGAACGGGTTCTTTTTTTAATTTTGTGATAAAAAAAGACATGCGATATTTTGCTGAACTTTCATACAATGGAACAAATTATAATGGTTGGCAACGACAACCAAACGCTCCTTCCGTGCAGCAAACTATCGAAGAAGCATTTTCCTTAATACTTCGAACTCCGACCTTAATTATGGGATGTGGCCGAACAGACACCGGTGTGCATGCGAGTCAATTTTTTATTCACTTTGACTTGGAAGTTATACCAAAAGGATTTGAAAGAGATTTTATAAAAACATTTCTGAATAGAGTCAATAAATATTTACCAAATGATATTGCCATTCATCGAATTTTTGAAGTAGAAGAAAGTGCTCATGTAAGATTCGATGCTTTTTTTCGAGCTTACGAATATCATTTAGTTTTTGATAAAAATCCTTTTTTGGCTGAAACTGCTTTTCGTTTTTCTCAAGGCAGGAAATTAGATTTTGAGAAAATGCAAGCTGCTGCAAAACTGTTGTTAGACTATGATGAGTTTTTTACTTTTTGCAAAACAAAATCTGATACAAAAACTATGTTGTGTGATATCAAAAGATCAGAATGGGTTTGGGAAAAAGAAGGAAAGCATTTAGTATTTCATATTGCGGCCAATCGTTTTTTGAGGGGAATGGTTAGATTGGTGGTTGGCATGTGTATAAATGTAGGACTAGGAAAGGTGTCACTTGAAGAAGTAAAAGAAGCATTGGATGACCAGAAGCGATTGAAGAAAAGTTATAGTGTTCCTCCGAACGGACTTTTTTTAACGGAAATAAAATACCCATTTTGAAAAAGGATTCAGGCGATCAACTTGACCGCCTGAATCCTTTTTTTATTTTGCAATAGCCGTAAAAGGATCATCAGTCAATCCATAAGCTGCCAAATTTGCTGCCCCTTTTACATCTTCCAATTTCAAATCAAATATTTTACTCTTATGCAAGGTGGCTATTTTAGCACCTGTATCTAAAGTAATCCAATCTTCCCAAGTAAATTCTAAACCACCAACTGGAATTATTTCAACCCACATTTTCCAACTTTTGGGCAATCCATTTTCATCTAAAATCCATCCATAAGAATCCCCAGGAGTCACACTTCCCGATTCATAAGAAACCATCATAGCTTCTCGTCCATCTTTGGTTTGAACAATACTTCGGCTTGTTCCAGGGTCAAATGCTTTGACTACAGCATTGAGCCAAAAGGAATCATTACAGAAGTGTTTCCATGCTTGACTGACTAATTTGTCAGCTTTTTCACCAGTAACTTCTTTGCCTTTTGCATAACTTTTACCTGTAACTGATTTAGTATGAAGTAAAACTTCATTATCTCCCCACATCACTTTTACATAGTTCCGTCCTTTATCCCAAAGGTATTGTTGACGCCCTGCAAAATCCCAACTAATAATATTAGTGGTGTCCCAAGCAGGCTTATTGACGGCAACCATCATTTTTTGAGCAAGTGTATCTGCATCAGCAGAAGGGGAGGCAACTGGTCGAGATTCGTGAGCCATGATTCCTAGGATTGTTAAGATCAATAATAATCCTGCAAGACCGATAAAGAACCATTTAAAGAATTTTTTCATTGGAGGTATTTTTTTTGTATGTATAATATGAAGGTGTTTATGTTGTTATATTAATATTATTTATACTCAAATAATGTTCTTCTTCCATTTTTTTTGAAGTCACTTTTTTTCTTCATTAAAATTAATTTTTCTTCCTGGAAAATTTTTTCAATAGTCAGCGTGTCTCCCCCATCTAATATTTGTTGTCCATTTTCTAGGAATTTAATATTCAACTTAAGCCCCCCTATACTTTTAAGGAATTTAGGATCAGATTCTAGCTCCTCTCTATTGTAGGTTAAAGGGCCTTCTGACTTATAAGTCCAATATTCTTTGAGATTACCACTCTTGTTAAGAATATATTTTTTCTCAATATCAAATTCAAAATTTTCAATTTGAAAAGAGCAATCATACTTACCCATCTTTTTATACTCTTTGATTTCATCTGAACATTTATGATGATTTGGACTAATCATTTCATCCAATGTTTGATATTTTGTTGTAATCTGAATATTTGAATTCAAAATGTTTTCCTCTTTATTATTACAACTAAGGATTGCAAAAAGAATAAATATCATTTGCGCTTTTTTCATTTCTTTTAATTAGGCTTACAATTTAATGATATGCTAGAAAATCGTATTTTTTCTAAAGAAACTTCCGCCAACCCTTCTTCCTTTTAATATGAAAATAAGGAGTTGGTTTTGCCCCAAATCCTTCTGTCCATTTTTCATCCACATTAAAATCAAAGATAATTGGACGAGTTGCATTTGTTTGAATAATCCGATCAATCAACATATGATGAGCACCTGTTTTCATCCCTTCCTCTGAAATCGTTCCGATGAGACTCATCAATTTTCCATGACTAAATATAAAAAAATCTGCGGCTAATAAATTACCTTTTTTATCCTCAACTCCAGTCGAAAAACCCAATCCTCGATGCATCGCATTGTACATAATTCGTTGTAAGGCATGAAATTTTTCATTCACCCACTTATTTTCTTTAGTATGTTTTTTATAAAAATCTGCGAGTACCTCAGGTTTTAAATTCGCGATGGAAAACATTGAACTTGACTCTGCCTCTGAAATAATATCTTTTGTTTCCTCAGCATAATCATTGGCTATACTTGGATAATCTTTATTCAAAAGGATGTGATAATTTTGCTGTTCTGTTTTTTCAAAATCTAAATCATCATGAACCATCACACCTTCGTTAAGTGCCATTTTAATATTTTGATACTCAAGTGGAATAGCATTTAAAAACGCGTCCACACGCGCTTTCGATAAAATATTTACAGAATAAATACCTGTGGAGCGAGCCCAATGAGGAATGAATAACTCTTTGGTTTTTAACATCTTAGGTTCCCAAATTAGTGGTAAAACAGACTCATAGTCATCTTCAATCAGGCAATCCCAATTTTTAGAAATGTTATTTAAATACCACATGTACCCAAATGGATTTCCATTATTGGCAAAATGCACGCAACTGTTCCATTTGTTTTTATCAATCTCTTCAGCTTTTAAATAATGTATATTCATATTTGATAATCGTTCATTTTATTCGTCGCGGGACTTTTTTAAGTCCCGTTTTATGATTACGGGACTTGGGAAGATCCCGCTACGCAAAAGTATAACAAACCAAATCAGAAAAGGATTTTTGAGATCAATAATTATATTGTAATTTGTTTTTTAGTCAAACCTCCAATAATGAAAAATAACCAACTCAACCAACTGATTTACTTTTTTGGATTGTCAAAATTATTGATCCATTTTTTTACAAATAGTAATTACGGATTTCATAGAGATGAATATTTATATCTCGATCAAGGCAATCATCTAGGTTGGGGGTTTATGGAAATTCCACCTTTGTTACCAGTTATTTCCAAAATAATAGGTTGGTTAGGAAGTAGTGTTTTTGTTACTCGATTATTTCCAGTTTTGATAGGAGTGATGACTATTATTTTAGCTGGAATGATTGTGAAAAAATTGGGAGGAAAAAAATGGGCGATAGTTTTTACCTGTGGAGGATTACTTTTATCGCCTGCGATGCTCGGAAGCAATACATTGTATCAACCAGTTTCTTTTAATCAATTCTTTTGGTTTCTGTCAGCTTATCTTTTATTACAAGCAATTAAAACAGAACAACCTCGTTTTTGGTATTTTTTAGGGGTGAGTATTGGGTTTGGTTTTTTGATGAAATACTCGATTGTATTTTATGGACTAAGTGTAGTTGTGGCATTATTATTTACCTCGCATCGAAAATGGTTTACTACAAAATATCCTTACCAAACTTTATTAATTGCATTAGTGATAGCTGCTCCAAATTTGTTTTGGCAATATGAACATAATTGGCCGGTGTTACATCATATGAAAGAACTAGCTGAATCGCAATTGGTTCATGTAGATTGGATTGGATTTTTATTGGAACAAATTCAATTTCATTTTGCATTTTCTATTATTTGGATAGCAGGATTGGTTGGATTGTTTAGTTGGGAAAAGTTTAAATTGTATAGGTTTTTAGGAATTGGATTTTTACTCACAGTTTTATTGATTGGTTATTTAAGTGGTAAGCCATATTATACGATTGGAGCGTTTACTATTCTATTTCCATTTGGAGGAATTGTTTTGGAAAAATGGATTTCGAAAAATGCTGTTCGAGCAAGTTTATTTTTAGTGATGACTTTTTTGACAATACCAGTTTGGCCTTATGTTTTACCAGTTTTTAAAATTGATAAAATGAAAGAGTACTGCACATACATGGATGAAAATTTTGGTTTGGATGGCCCTTTAGTTTGGGAGAATAATCGAAAATACGAACTACCTCAAGACTATGCTGATATGTTTGGTTGGGAAGAAATAAGTCAGAGGGTTGCCAAAATTTATCATGCTTTGCCACCTGAGAAAAAAGAAAAATGTTTGGTTTACGCAGGTAATTATGGACACGCTGGTTCGATGAATTATTATGCTGAAAAATATGATCTACCAGAAATTCATTGTTTTAATTCAAGTTATGTGATGTGGATAAAGGAAGAAGTTGATTTTAATTGTCAGATTATGGTCGAAGATTGGTATCAAGATCTCACCTCAGATTATTTTGAAAAAAGAGTTTTATTGGATAGTATTCATAATCCTTTTGCAAGGGAGAAGGGATTAATTTATTTTCAAGAAATTCCAAAGGTCGATGTCAAGGAGGCGTGGAAAAATATAGTTAGAGGTGAGAAGGAGGCGTTTAATTTTTAGGATCTGGGTCACCCGTGTTCCATTAACTTAAGGGGCAAAATAAAAAAGGTGTTACCATTTAAAATGATAACACCTTTTTTTTTATAGAAAAATTTATGAAACACTCATTGCTTCATACAATGGAAAGTTTTCCATAAATGTGTTTACCTCTCCTCTGATTTCAGTAATTAAATCTTCATTCTCAAAATCAGAAAGAAGTCGATCAATCCATTCTACCACTTTTACACAATCTTCTTCCTTGAATCCACGGGTAGTAATCGCAGCTGTTCCAATTCTGATTCCAGAAGTAACAAATGGACTCTGTGTATCAAAAGGAACCATATTTTTATTAACAGTAATGTCAGCTAAAACTAAAGCATTTTCAGCTTGCTTACCAGTTACATTTTTATTTCTCAAATCTAAAAGCATCAAGTGATTATCTGTCCCACCTGAAATTATTTTATAACCTTTTTCCACAAAAGCATTTGCCATTGCTTGTGCATTTTTGATCACTTGTTGACCATATGCTTTCCATTCTGGTTGTAATGCTTCATTAAAAGCTACTGCTTTTGCAGCAATCACATGCTCCAATGGACCACCTTGCATCCCAGGGAAAACACCACTATTTAAGATAGCAGACATTTTGATTGGATTGCCTTTTTTAGTAGTTCGTCCCCATGGATTATCGAAATTTTTTCCCATCATAATTGCTCCTCCTCGTGGACCACGCAAAGTTTTATGAGTAGTAGTCGTTACAATATGGCAATGGGGCATTGGGTCGTTTAATAAGCCAGCTGCAATTAATCCAGCAGGATGAGCGATGTCTCCTAAAAGCAAAGCCCCTACTTTATCTGCAATTTCTCGGAAGCGGGCATAATCCCAATCTCTTGAGTAGGCAGATGCTCCACACACGATTAATTTAGGTTGAACTTCCAAGGCTTTGGCTTCAACCTTATCCATGTCAATAGTTCCAGATCCTGCTTCCACTCCATAGAAATGTGGCTTAAAATGTTTCCCAGAAAAATTAACTGGCGAACCATGAGATAAATGTCCTCCATGAGAAAGATCAAATCCTAAAATAGCATCGCCTGGTTGTAAAACGGCAAGGAAAACTGCAGCATTTGCTTGAGCACCTGAGTGAGGTTGAACATTAGCATATTCCGCTCCGAACAATTCCTTCAAATAATCAATAGCTAATTGTTCAATCTTATCAACAATTTCGCAACCACCATAATATCTTTTTCCAGGATAACCTTCTGCATATTTATTAGTCAAGCAAGTGCCCATCGCATCGATGACATCTTGGCTTGTGAAATTTTCAGAAGCGATTAATTCTACACCACTTCTTTGGCGATGTAATTCTTTATTGATGAGGTCTTGAATGACAGTATTTTTCATAATAAATAGAAATATAATATGATTTTAGAATGAATATATTAAAAGAAGGTGCAAAGGTAAGCAGTTAAATTATCTATTTAAAATCTTAAAAAAAACTTTTTTACGATGCAAAAGCCTGATTTATGAAAGGTTGGTAAGGTTTTGGATTAAATAGTAATAAAATTTAATATGTGGAAGGTGAGCCCAGTTAGATTTTTATAAATCATCCCCCGTTGATTTAGTTGGTTTGTTTATAAGAATATTGATAAATGATATATTAAAAAGTTTACTATTTGTATGATTCTCTATTAAACTAATTGACTAGATATCTTAATACTATTTTACAAAGTCCATAAAAC
>CAJQQY010000201.1 GCA_905480595.1 uncultured Saprospiraceae bacterium
GAATTTCTCTTTGATTCGCAGCATCAAATAATGCTTTCCCTGCTCGGTAGGAACCAGTAAATGCAACTGCTTTTGTCAAAGGATGCTTAGCTAATGCTTGACCTAATTCTACTCCAGTTCCATTCAAAGATGAGAAAACTCCATCAGGCATTTTGGTAGCCATCGCTGCTTGTTGAATTGCTCCAGCTACCATTGAATTAGTTCCCAAATGTGATTCATGCGCTTTTACAATTACTGGATTTCCAGCAGCAAGTGCCGAAGCTGTATCTCCACCTGCAGTCGAAAATGCTAAAGGAAAATTACTCGCTGTAAAAACTACAACCGGCCCAACAGGTATTAACATTTTACGAATATCAGCTTTCGGAAATGGTTGTCGATCTGGAATAGCAGTATCAATACTTGCATCTATCCAAGAACCTTCTTCAACCAAATCGGCAAACATTCGAAGTTGTCCAACTGTTCTTCCTCGCTCTCCTTCCAATCTTCCTTTTGGTAAACCTGACTCAGCCATTGCTCGCTCAATCAAAGCATCTCCAAGTGCTAAAATATTATCAGCAATCTTTCTTAAAAAACTTGCTCTAACTGCTCCATTGCTATTTTTAAAAGTTCGAAAGGCTTCATTGGCTTTTTCTAAAGCTGCATCAATTTCTTCTGAAGTTGCTTTATGAAAATCTCCTTCGATTTCTTGCATCATTGCTGGATTGGTAGATCGCAAAACATCTTTGGCTATTTTCGAAACACTAAATCCAATTATATTTTCTCCTTGAGGAATGGCTTTTTTCATGTTTTAATTTTTATTTTACTCACAAGATGATTTTGAGTCACCTTGTGAGTAAGTATTTTATTTTAAATTTTACAAATCTGCGTACACATTCATGTCAGGTCTCAAAGAAACTCCTTCATAAATGATTCTCCAAATTCGATCTCGCTCTTCACCAATTAATGGTAATCTTGGAGCACGCGTAAATTCAGTTCCAAGATCCGTCGCAACTTCTGCTAATTTAATATATTGAACTAACTTTGGATGTATATCCAACTCTAATAATGGCATAAACCATCGATAAATTTTCAATGCTTCTTCTGTCCGACCTGCTTTCATCAATTTATATATAACTACAGTTTCACGAGGAAATGCATTTACTAAACCTGCTACCCAACCATCTGCACCAGCTGCCAAACATTCCAAAGCCAAAGTATCAACACCACATGAAATTTTAAATCGATCACCAAAGGCATTTTTCATTCGAGTGATATTAGTTATGTCTCGAGTGGATTCCTTCACCGCAGTTATGTTTTCTAATTTCGCTAATTCCTTGAACATATCTACCGAAACAAAAATCTTATAATCAACTGGATTATTATAAATCATAAATGGCAAACCTGACGAATTCGCCACCGCCTTGAAATATTCAACTGTTTCATGGTCACCTGATTTATATTTCATTGGAGGCAAAATCATAATGCCATCGAGTCCTGCTTTTTCTGCTTCCTTTACCGTTTGAATCGCAACCGAAGTTCTTGCTTCTGCTACATTTAAAATCACAGGAACTCTTCCTGCACTAACATTCAATGCAGATTTTGCGATGTCCTTTTTTTCATCGGCAGTCAAAGTACTTTGTTCGCCAAGACTTCCTGCTACGATGATTCCATCGACACCTGCATTAATTTGAGCATCGATTCCTCTTTCGAAATTTTCGAAATCAATTGATTCGTCTTTGTTAAATTTTGTAGTTACCGCAGGGTAAACTCCATTCCAATCTACTTGCATGATTTTATTTTTTTTATGAATTATATGTAGTCGTCTGCTCTAGCTTACTTTAATATTTTTACTTTTTCTAGATCAACTAAATTAGTTAGCTACACGATGCAAATGTAAAATAAATTCCACCTTCCTGTTTTTCAAATCATAGTTAAAACTGATACTATTTTACTCAAAAAACATAAATTTGTAAATTCAAACTAAAAAATAGTACTATCATGAAGGTTTTACCTTTTAAAGTTCCAGTAAGTGATGAAACTTCATTTCGAATTCAAATAGATCGAATGAAATATTTTTATGATAAATTTCATCACCACCAGGAAGTACAAATCACTTGGATTCAAAAAAGCTACGGCTCACTTTTGATGGGAAATACGATTGCAACTTTTGAAGAAAATGATTTGCTAGTCATTGGTGCGAATGTTCCTCATAGTTTTCAGAATGATGAAGTTTTTTATAAAAAAAGTAACAAGTATTCTGCAGAAGCAACTTCCATACTTTTTGACAAGAATGCTTTTGGGAAATCTTTTTTCGATTTACCTGAAATGAAAACCATTAAAAATTTTATCAAAAATGCAGACAAGGGATATCGAATTACAGGAAAAACAAAAGAGGAAATTATTGCTCAGCTCAATTTAATTGAGGAAAAAAATGGAACTGAACGTTTTTTAATTCTAATGGAAATTTTAAATCGATTATCGATTTCGAAGGAAGTAGAATTCCTTACTAATTTAAGTTTTTTGGGAAATCCAACTTCTAGTGAAAGTAAAAAATTAGAAACTGTTTTTCAATATATGTTGGATCATCATCAGCAAACGATCAAGTTGGAAGAAGTCGCAAAAGTTGCCAACTTGAGTGTTTCCGCTTTTTGTCGTTTTTTTAAACTACGAACTCGAAAAACTTTTTCCCAATTCGTTAATGAGTTTCGAATTTCGGTGGCTTGCAAAAAATTATTGTTAGATGATTTTTCGATTTCGGAGGTTTGCTATGAGGTAGGATTTACAAATTTATCGAACTTCAACCGACAGTTTAAAAAGATAACTGGATTTACTCCTTCGCAATATATAGTGAAACATGGGATGTGAATTTTTAATATTTCACCCGAATCAATTTCATTTTGCTTCTCGAAACACTAGGCACTACAAACTCACGAGATCCCACTTGCAACGCTTCTGAAAATCGTAATTGAATTCGTTGGTCGTCAGTACTAAGCACACTATTTCTATCCAATTCGCCACTACCTTTCACTACATATTCACTTACTGTATTTTCAGGTTTGATTTCATCATTAAAAATGAAACGAAGATTGGAAGGTGTTTTTAATAAAAAATAAGATGAATACGCTGCATAATCACCTTGCGAATATTGCTTTTTATGTAAGACATTTTTCCAATGAGTTTTTCCATCTGGATGAATCGAAAAAACAATCACATCATCAAAATAATAATCAATAATCATTCTATTATTGAAATTGGATCCATGCGTTCCCATTCCTCCTCTTTCCAAAATTCGATTCCGTTCCAATATCATCAAAATTCCTCCGTCCAATCGATGAACAATTTCTTGAACATCCAAATCCGCAATTCCTTTTTCAACATCTGCTTTTTTCCCTAATAGTTTATCTACTACTTTATTATCAAACCCTTCAAATGTAAGGGTGTGATTTTCATGACCACTTGAGGGAATATTCATAAAAAAATATCCATTGGCTCTTCCTCTATTTTTATTAGAATACAATCCGGCCGCAGTCAAATTTTTGTTCTTATTATCATAAGAAAAAAGAATATCATAGGTCAAGTAACCTTGCATAGAAATATTAAAAAAAACATATTTATTATCCGATGTTACTTGATGAACTTCATAGAGATGTTTTTCTCTTTGATTTTTTTTATTGTCTTTTTGTAACATGACAAAAAGACTTCCATCGTTACTTAGTACTATTTGGTTAAACTTATCAGAATAAGCCATGTCTTTGGGTTCAATTCTTCTTTCCCAAAGTATTTTCATCGTTTCTAAATCATAGACAAGTGCTTCCAATTTTTTCTGGTCTTTGACATGATAAATCAAAACCTTCGTTTTGTCTTCTGATCGAATAACTTTAAACCCCGGAGTTAAAACATTAGAATAAACTTTAATTGTGGTAGTATCCAGCAAGTTGGCAGCAGGACTGAATCGACTTAATAATAAATTTAATTTCCTCTTTTTTCGGCAAGTATAAATAACTGAAAAATCATCTTTGGTAGGAACAATTCCTAAAACAGTTGATCGCCTTTTTTCTAACTCAATTTCTTTTTCCCATGTCGCATATAAATCCTTATCAAAAGCTTTGATTTCAAATTCCAATCCTTTGTTATGAAAAACTAAATATTGGTTTTTCATTTTTCCAATAAAATCATAGGTATCATCTGATCGAACATCAACAGGATCTGAGACAGTTACATTTTGGGAAAAACAATTCCAACTGAGAATTAGTAAAAGTATTGTTATAAAAAATTTCATATTCAATTATTTTTTGAGTGTTGAGTCAATTAGTGATGAGTTTTCGGGACATTCATCATACATAGTTCATCACTAATTAACTCTCTATTTCAACGATGCAGCCAAGGCATTTAAATCAATTCGCTCTTTTTCAATTTTCAAAGAATCTGCAATTCGTTGAAGTATATTTACAACATCTTCAGACTTATCATTGTTCGTAACCACTCCATACAAACTTAATATTCTGTCTCCACAAATGAAAGAAATATAATGTTCCTCTTGAACGGTTCGTGGCTTTTGGTCGGCTTCTTGACTACTTGGTGATGCAAATTGCCAATGGATAAAATCTTTTCCCGAAGCATTTTTCTTGACCTCCTTTTTTACATCGATTTCGAATTTTGTAGCTGACTGAATGTAGGCAGATTCTTTATCGACGAATTGCTCTAGTTTTTCAATGTCATTCTGTACTATATTATTTTTATCAAAAAATAAGGAAGAAGGTTGATTAAAAATTTGTACCAAATCTCCTTCTACGATAAATGTAATCTCATCTGCTTTTCTAGCTTTGACAGAAGTTCCTGAAATTTTTAATGTGAAAAAATCATTCATTTCATTGAAAACTTGCAAATAACCATCGCCTGTAAAAATAGTTCCGCTGAGGTAATTTTTAGATTCTATTAATTTTCCAAAATCATGTTTTTCCTCTTTGATGAGTTGTCCTTTTTTTGTCCAATTATAAGATTTACCATCAGGTTTATCTTCTCGAAAAGAACCTTCAAAAAACTTTTCACCATTTTCAAACCACTCAGTCGTCAAACCATCTTTTAGTCCATTTTTGAAATTACTTTCTTTCTTTAGTTTACCAGAAAGGAACCACATTTTGACTAGACCTTGTGCTAAACCATTTTCAAAGTTTACTATTTGATCAATTTGTCCTTCGTCAAAATACCATTTGTGTTCTCCTTGTTCCTTGCCACTTTTGAAAATGCCTTCCGATTTTTTTTGTCCGTTTTTATACCACTCGGTTGCTATGCCTTCTACTTTTCCATTGACATAACTTAGTTCTACTTGTTTCTCTCCTTCAGGGTACCATTGTTTTTCTTTTCCATTTGGAACGCCCATCGTGAAGTGTCTTTCTAAAACTTTTTTTCCTTTGTCCGACCATTCTTTTGAAACGCCATGAATCTTTCCATCTTTGATCGGCATCTCCATTCTTTTTTTACCATTTGGAAATTTATCGAAAGCAGTTCCTGAATATGGTTTGATCGTATTTGGTTGAAAATATAACCCTCTGATGACATCAAGCTCATAAAAATTAATACGTTTTTTTTGTTGGGCTTGAGCTTGAAAAACTAATAGGTTGATGAGAATTAAAAGTATCCATTTTTGCATTGTCCTAATCTTTGTTTTTTATTCATAGATAAATCCTGTTTTCTATGAACGGTTTTTTTTAAAAATTACATATCTAAAACTTCTTCCTTATAATTACGATAAATAAAGTAAAGTGATGCCACAATGAAACGAATTTTTTCCTTTTTTTAATATAATCCTCTATTTTCACCGACGAGTTTTTTAACCTAAATGGTTATTCTTTTTTATTAAAAAATAATTTTAATCTAACTGAAGAAATGAGTAAAAAACAATTGATCGAATGTGTCCCTAATTTTAGTGAAGGGCGAGACATGAATATCATCAAACAAATCACCGATGAAATCGAAAGCGTGGATGGTGTAAAATTATTGGACGTAGATCCAGGTATGGCAACAAATAGAACTGTTGTCACTTTTGTAGGCGAACCTGAACCAGTTATTGAAGCTGCATTTTTGGCAATCAAAAAAGCAAGTGAAATTATAGATATGAGCAAACAAACTGGTGAACATCCACGAATGGGTGCAACTGATGTTTGCCCGCTAATTCCGATTGCCAATATCAGTATGGATGAGGTGGTAAAGTATGCACATAAATTAGCGAAGCATGCTGCGCAAAATTTGGACATCCCATTTTATATGTACGAAGCTGCAGCAACAAAAAAGGATAGAAAAAATTTAGCAACCATTCGTTCAGGTGAGTACGAAGGCCTTCCTGAGAAATTAAAAGACCCTCATTGGAAACCAGATTATGGTCCAGCTCATTTTAATCCACGAGCTGGTGCGACTGTCATTGGAGCGCGAGATTTTTTGATTGCATACAATGTGAACTTGAATACAACGTCAGTTCGTCGAGCCAATTCTGTTGCTTTTGATATTCGAGAAAAAGGAAGAATTAAACGAAAAGGAAATCCAATTACAGGTGATATTCTAAATGATAAAAATGGCAACCCACAAAGATCGAAAGGAATGTGTAAAGGTGTAAAAGCTATCGGTTGGTATATTGAAGAATATGAGATTGCACAAATTTCGATGAATATTACTAATATAAATGTGACTCCTTTACATGCTGCTTTTGAAGCAACTAATAAAAGTGCAACGAAGCGAGGCTTGCGAGTAACTGGTTCTGAATTAGTTGGGTTAGTTCCATTAAAAGTAATGCTAGATGCGGGGAAATATTTTTTAAAAAAACAAAATAGATCCGTTGGAGTTTCTGAAGAGGAGTTGATAAAAATTGCAGTTAAGAGTTTAGGATTAGATGAGTTGGGAGAATTTGATGCTCACAAAAAGATCATTGAATATCAATTGGAAAGTCCTGAGTCGGCACATTTGTTGAACTTGAATTTGAGAGAGTTTGCCAATGAAACTGCTTCTGAAAGTCCAGCTCCTGGCGGAGGTTCTATTTCAGCTTATGTTGGCTCGTTGGGGATTTCATTAGCTGCAATGGTTGCTAACCTTTCTTCTCACAAACGAGGTTGGGATGATCGATGGGAAGAATTTTCGGATTGGGCGGAGCAAGCTCAAATATTGAAAGATCAATTATTAAGATTAGTTGATGAAGATACTAATTCCTTCAATGCAATTATGGATGCCATTCGATTGCCAAAAGGAACTGCCGCAGAAAAAACTACTCGGTCGCAAGCTATTCAAGATTCTACTCGCTACGCCATTGAAGTTCCATTGAAGGTAATGGAAACTTCTATGCAAACTTATCCAATCATTAAAGCAATGGCTGAAGTGGGAAATCCAAACTCAGTAACTGATGCTGGTGTTGGTGCACTTTGTGTGAGAGCTGCGGTGCATGGTGCATTTTTAAATGTAAAAATAAACACAGGCGGATTGAAGGATAAAAAGTTTGTAACTGATGTTTTGAAAAAAGGAAAACAGATGATTCAAAAAGCAGATAAGCTAGAAAAAGAAATTATGAAAATTGTGAATAGTAAGATTTAACCTTTTATAAAATTAGCGTTGTTATCACTTTGAGCGATAACAACGCTTCTTCCTAAAAATCATTTCAGAGAATTTTAAAAATGAAATCAACATGAGATTAATCCTTCTTACCTTATTTATTTTTATCTCATCTAGCATAAGTGCTCAAGAAACTTATAGCTATATCAACGAGAGAACTTTTCAAGATCCAACAGATTTAATTGGTTACAATTTTAAGCCATTCAAAATGGAAATCCCTGGCGACTATGATCCTACGATGATCGAAGCTGGCATCTATTCCTTTGGGGTGACACGAAGTAGATTGTATGTAAATGGTAGTCGAGATATTGCAGGTTTGTATGAAGTAAATAACATTGAACCTACCAATTATGGATATCGAATTTTATTATTGAATCCTAGAAATCCATCTAATCGTGGTCACCTAAAAGTAATTTTAACTAAATATGGTGAAGCGGAAGCTGTTGTTTTTAAAAAAGACAGTAAAGCACAAGAGGTTATTTTTCATTTACCGGATGCTAAAAAAAGTGTTTTAAATCAAGAGAAAAAATACTTTACTGATCTTGGAGAAAAAACTGTTGAGCATTCAGATAGTTTGTGGGGAGAACAATTTTTCCCATACATCAGAGTAGATCAACAAGCTAGTATTCAAGGACGAATATATGAAGCAGATAGTATGAGTATTTCTTTTGAAGAAGTAATTACAATTAAGGAAAAAACGAAAAAGAAGAAAAAGAAAAAAGTGAAGAAGCCTAAAAAGAAAAAAACGAAAAAGAAGCGTAAAAAGCGAAAAGAAAAAGTAGTGGAAGAGGAAGAAGAAGAGTGGGGCTCTATAGCTGAAATGAATGCCGCAATGGAGAAGGAAGAGGAAGAGGCGAAAAAAGTAGAAGAAGTAGTTGAAGAAGAAAAAGCACCAATCGAAGAAGTTCAAGAAGAATTGGAGAAAGAGGAAATAGATGAAGCTGCCGCTCCTGCTCCTCAACCTGAAGAAGAAGAAGTTGTGGTAAAAAGAAAAGTCACTAAGACGTACTTCGTAAAAGTTAAAACGATATTGAAAAAAGAAGATGGAACTACTGAAGAAAAAAACTTTAGCTATCCTGTAAAAGGCATTGAAGAGAGAGAAGATTCTTCTGCTAAAAAAGGGAAGGAGCAATTCCAATTGGCAATCAAATCTGGCAGAAAAAAAGAGCTTTATTTATATTTGAATAGAGATCGAACAGTAAGTTCTATGGAAATTGATGGAGTAAAATATTTGATGCGAGGTCATTAATTTTTTTACAAAAAGAGCAAAACAAAAAAAGGCTATCAGAATTATCTGATAGCCTTTTTGGTTTTATACTGATTAGGTTAATATTACTTTCCTGGAATCAATAATACTTTTCCTCTTCGAATCATATCACTTTTTAAGTTGTTGATTTTTTTCAAATCTGCAACTGTCACTTTGTATTTTTTAGCAACGTGAGAAAGTGTTTCATTCCTAACAACTTTGTGAGATTCAAGAGGAAGAACTAATTCTTGTCCAATCGTAATATCATCATTACTCAATTTATTAGCGGTTTTCAATTCACTAACTGTCAAATCATATCGATCAGCAATTCTAAAAAGATTTTCTTTTGTATTCACAACATGCATAGCTGTATATACTTCTCCACCTTTAGCTGTAAATTCTGAAGAAGCGGGAATATCTTTTGGTGCCCCAACAGTAGCTGGCTTTAATTTAATTTCTTGACTTGGGCGAATTTTATTCGAAGTTAATTTATTCCAACTTTTTAATTCCTTAGCAGTCACATTGTATTTTTGGCCAATTTTATATAATGTTTCACCTCCACCTACAATGTGAACATCTTTTTTAGGAATTTCTAAAACTTGTCCATTCAAAATTTTATCGCCTTTAAGTTTATTTACTTTTTTTAACTCATTGATGTCAACGTCATATTGTTTGGCAATTTGATTAAGATTTTCTTTTGCAACAACAGTATGCTTCAATGCATTTTGTTGAGCTGTAGAAATAGTTGAAAAGCTGATCAAGAAAAGTGTGGTTAATACTAGTGAAAGAATTCTCATTTCGTAATTTTTTTAGGTTTGTTTAAAATTAATGTCTGTTTGAAAAATCAAGTTATAGCTTTTTGTTAAAAATATCCTTTTTTAACGTATTTGATTTTAAAAAAATTTTATATCCTTTTTATCAGAAAAAAAGTAAGGACTACATTTTAAGTGTAGTCCTTTTTATTTTTTATTAAATTATTTTTACAAGCTATAACATTTTTAATAATTTCTCTTTCCTATTTCGAGCCACAGGAAGTGTTCGTCCATCTGACAAAAGTAAATATCCACCTTCTGTTCGAACATATTCTTTGATATGTGAAAGATTAACTAAGTGAGAATTATGTACTCGATAAAATCCATGATCTTGCAACCATGTTTCTACATCTTTGAGTGTTCGAGAAATCAATTTTTTCCTTCCTCCTTCTAAGTATATCATGGTATAATTACTTTCGGAGCTACACAAAATAATATCTTTCGGTAATACATATTCGATACTTTCTTTAGTTGCTAAAGCAATCCGATTTGATTTTGGAGTAGAATCATCAATGGTCGAGGTTATTGTTTTTTGTTCTGAATTTTCAAGTTCTTTCTTCTGTTTAAATTTTTCAATAGCCGCTTTAAGTTCTTGATTTTGGATTGGCTTCAACAAATAATCCAAGACATTTGCTTTGACTGCTCTAATCCCAAATTCATCGTAAGCAGTAATCAATATTACCTCAAATAATACAGGCTGTGGCAATTCCTCCAATACTTCAAAACCATTAAGTCGAGGCATCTCAACATCCAAAAAAAGAAGATCAGGTGGATTTTCTTTGATAAACTCTAAAGCCTCCATTGAATCTGTAAATTGTTTTACTATCTCAATCTCAGGACAAAATTTTTCTAACTTCCAGGCAAGAGTGGCTACAGAATGTTTTTCATCATCGAGGATAATTGCGTGTATCATTTTTCTAGTAGTTTGTTTTCAAGATTATTTCTATAATGGGATAACTAATTCTACTCTTGTACCTTTTGCTTCATCTTTATTATTTTTTAAATCAAAAATTTGAACAGAAGCTTTTGTATTAGCCAACTGATTTAAGGTTTCTAATCGGTCGCTAGTAATTTTCATTCCAAAAGACTTTCTTCTAGAAGCAGATTTAGAGCGTAGTTTTTCAGCTGCTTCTCTCCCTATTCCGTTGTCTTCAATCAAACAAATTAGAGAACCATTATCTCTTCGCAAAATCAAATCAATCCTTCCTTTTTCTCCTTCCTTTTGTAATAGTCCATGCCAAATTGCATTTTCAACATAAGGTTGTAAAAGCATCGGAGGAACTTTTATTTTTTCAATATCCATCCCTTCTTCTATTTTTATTTCATAATCAAATAGATTGTCGAAACGCATACTTTCAATTTCGATATAGAGTTTGAGGGCTTCTAAATCATCTTTCAAGGGAACAATCGTACTTTTTGAATTTTGCAAAATCAATCGAATCAATCTCGAAAAACGATTCAAATAATCAGATGCTTTTTCAGGTTCATTACTAATGATATAATATTCAATTGAATTGAGAGAATTGAAAATAAAATGAGGATTCATTTGTGCCCGCAAAGCACTCATTTCCATATCAGCCAATTTTCTTTCATAATCAGAATGCAATCTTTCTTCTCTCCTCACCTCTCCGATTCGCCAACGATAAAGTAAGTATCCAAAGGTAGAAACACCTAGGAAAACCAAGATCCAAAACCAAATCGTTTTCCACCATGGCGTCGCAATATGAATGGCAAAATTGAATTTTTCTTCATTCCAAATCCCTTCATTATTGGCTGCTTGTAATTCAAATATATAATCACCTGAAGGCACATTAGTAAAATTGGCAAATCGTCTATCACTTGTTTCCGCCCATTTGTCATCAAAATTTTTTAATCGATATCGAAATTTATTTTCTTTTCCTCGCGTAAATCCAATGGAAGAAAAATCAAATGAGAAAAAATTTTCATGATATTCAAGTTCCATTTTTGAAAGTAGGTGAGTCGGTATTTCTGTTTGTAAAGGTTCTTGCAATACTGATACTCTGGTCAAATATGGTTTGGGTTTTTCAGGATTCGGCAATAGACTTTCAGGATCAGCAACCCATACTTTATTTTGACCTCCTATGACGAAACGACCATCGGGTAATATTTTAAAACTGTATTTATCATCCTCTGTCACCCCATAATTTAAGCTATGACTTACAATTTCTAAAGTGTTAGGATTTATTTGAAAAAGGTCATCATTTCCCAAACTCCAAATCATTCCATTCTTATCTAAATTCAAATGATAAATATGAGTGATTCCATGGGAAGACATCAAATCATATTTTTTAATAATACCATTTTCAGGATGAGTAGATTCTCCATAGGCTAATAATCCATTGTTACTATTTATCCAAACTCTGCCCTGTAGGTCTTCTACAAAACTTCTAGCTCTAGTCACCGATTTATCTGGATCTATTTTATCTAGAAAATTATATATGGTATCTTTTGCATCATGATAAACACTAAAACCATATCTCCGGCTGATCCAAATATTCTGTTGGCTATCTTCAAATAATCCATGGATCGATCCGATATTTAAATTTGTATATTCAAGTTCATCTTTAAAAACCTCCCACTTATTTTCTGAAGGTGTCCAACGAATCAAACCTTCATTATTCGTTCCTAACCAAAGTCTTCCTTGACTATCCCAAAGAATAGAATAAGCATATTTCTTTATGAGGTGATTTGGAACATAAAGTTTTTCGTATGTTCTTCTAATTGGATCAAAATTAAAAACACCTTGAGTCGAGATGATGGTCCATTTTCCATCTGGTGATTTACTCGCACTTCTAGATTGCATATCACCATGGTCAGGGATATATTTTTTTGGAACAGAAAACCTATTCCACTTTTTTTGTTTGGTATCCAAAAAGAAAATACCATTTGCATCATGCGGTAAAACGGCAAAATCACTATCGGGTGTATTAGTTAAAAAGTAATAAGAAAACCCTTTGTGATCAAGGTTGAGATCCGCAAAATCATATTGAATAAATTGCTGTTGAGTAGGATCAAAAAGGTGCAAACCCCTTGCTCTAAACCATGCTCTATTTTGACTATCTATAAAACTTGCGCCATAATATTTTCCTTTATTAAGATCATGCTTCCTGATCTCTGTCCATTTTTGTGTGGTCAAATTATAAGTCATTAATCCTTCTAGTGACTTAATCCAAATTTCATTTTCATTTTTTGGAATAATAGGAGCAATTGGTGTATTGAGTAATTTATATCCATCCGCTCGTTCCTTTGCAGATTCATTCAAAATAGGTAAGAGGTAAAATTTGGAAGTCTTCGGATCAAAAACATTCACCTTTGCATGCCATGAAGTCAGATATAATAATCCATCTGTATGTTGATAAATAGAGCGAAAAGCGTTTTGAGCGGTAAATGTTTTTTCATCAGTTTTAGGATAATGAAACCATTTCATTTGATGGGTCATGGCATTGACCTGAAGTAATCCTCCCGTTGTTCCTGCCCAAATAATTGAATCATTAAAACGATCCTGTTGGATGCTTAAAATATGATCTACAGCTTCTATTGTAGAAAAATAAAGGGCAACTTCATCGTAAGGAAAATGATAACATCTAAATGTATCTGCACTTGGTGAATATCGAAAAATTCCGTCTGTGAAGGTTCCCATCCAAATATCTCCGTCATTTGCTTTTTCAAAACATCCTACTCTAGTAGGAATTTTTTTATCCAAAGTATCATTAACCTGAAAATTTGCAAACTGATAATTTCTAAATTTTTCAGTTTGCAAATCCATAATAGAGAGCCCTAGGTGTGTTCCTACATATAAGTATTGGGAATCTACTAGTAGGGGTGCGATTCGATTATCATAAATCGAAGTAGAATCTGTTGGGTCGTAGGTGAATATCTTAAATTGTGTTCCATCAAATCGGCACAATCCTTCTCCCGTTCCGATCCAAATAAATCCATCTTCAGTTTCGGCAATTGAACGAATGGAGTTACTGGGTAATCCATCATCTTTTGTAATATGGATACTTTCATCTAGTTTTACTTCGCCTGTAAATACTGCAGCATCTGCGTTATTTTTTTGCCCTAAACAAAATATGGGTAAAAAAAAAATGAATATAAAATGTACAACGCTGGCACTAATCTCTTTTTGGAAAAAATCCAATTCGATTTGAAAATCTAAAAAGTGATATTTTGTATGCTTTTTAATTATGAAAATTGTTTTTTGGTAATTAGCTGAAAAGATATTTCCCCAATACTAAAAAGGCAACTCCTTTTATCGTACACCAACAAATATAAATAATCAGCGCTTTTTTACCGTATTTTTTAAAATGCTTTTTCATGATAAAGTTTTGGTTTTGAGGAAGTTATGATTTATTTAAATACTGCAATCTCCACCTTTTACCCTTTTTTAAGATGTTTGTTTTCATTTTTTTGGAGCAAAAGGAAAAGATGAAGAATGCAGTTAAACAAAACGTCTCTCTATTAATACTTGGTTTTTAAATCCTCCCTTATTCATTCTTTTTTGCAATAGATTTATAAACTGGTTCTTTTGATTTTCTATTAAAAAAACTTGGAATGATCATAGGTACTTGCTCTGCATATTTTCGATAGAGATCTCCAAAATGAGTCATCAAATCTTTCTCTTCCCATTGAATTGCTTTAAGTGTATAAAGCGTAAAAACTGAAGCAAATAAAAATCGTGTAACTGACATTGTCCCCGCTGACCAAAAGGCTAGTAATATTCCAAAGTATAATGGATGACGAACATACTTATAGAGAAACGGTGTACCAAATGATAAATGTGTATATGGTTTTCCTCTGAAATTCAACCATACTTGTCTAAGTCCGAAAAGGTCAAAATGATTGATCAAAAAACTTGATGCCAATACTAGTGTATAGCCTAATGCAAATGTTCCCCAAAGCACTCCGATAAGAAATGAATTTTCGATTTCCCAAACAACTCCTCCCAATGGTTGCCAAAAATAAAACATAGCAAATAATGCTAAACTTGAAAATAGTACAAACGTACTTCGTTCCATTGCCTCGGGAATCATCTTTGTCCACCATTCTTTAAACCATGCTCTTGCCATGATACTATGCTGAACACCAAATAAAATGATGAGTGAAACATTAGTTATTACTGCTTGCCAAAGTGGAACAGTTAATTCTCCATCAATTCCTTTTGGTACAAATAAATTTCCTGTAAATCCTATCAAGTAGAGAAAACTACCTTGGAATGCTAAGTAGCAAAGCACTCCATAAATTAAAATTCCTGTTCGTTTCATTGTTTTCGATTTTAAAGAGTTATTAAATTTCTAAATAGAAGCATCTTTATTAAAAAGAAATAATGAGTCTATTCTTGAATTATTCTTAATGTAAATGTAGGGGGAATACCTACTAGGAATTGTGGTAGATTAGTAGTTGACATACTTAATGAGTAATTGGTATTGATTGGTGAGTGGGGAAAATTTGAATCTACTTTTTGTATCAATTAGATCGAACTAAAATAAACCATCAGAGGAATCATTATATATATTCAGTTACTCAAATACTACTACACACCTCCTTGTTTGCGCTTAATATTACATTATCAAATTGATTTTTTCACCAAGAGATTTGTTTTTAGAATAGATCTAAAATGAGTCTTTTAAAATACTTGATAATGAAAACAAATTCAAAAATTAAAGCAAAGAAGAAAGCATCCATCATTGGAACTAGTGATGGACACAATGCTGCTTTAGCGCAACATGCGGCAAATGGGAAAATTACCTCAACACCAAATTACAGCCGGATGAAACAGGAGATTCACAAAATTAGAAACGCTGTTTCGTTTGGAGAGATTAAAGAATTTTACAACGTCAGCTAGATCTTTTTTTAATCTCAAATATCCAAAATTACAAATCCCGAATTTTCTTAATTGAAAATTCGGGATACTTTTTTTGCTCTAGATTAAAATAGAAATACTTAACTCACAAGTTGATAACATTCGACATGAAATCATTTTTTGAGTCTTTTAAGCTTACATTAAATGCTCGTATTTTTTGAGTCTTTTAATAATTTTCCAATAGTTGCATTGAATAAAATCGAGGGAATACATAAATCAGTTGTAGCAACTAAAAATGCGACTCCACAAAGTTGATATGCCATAATCATGGCTGCAGTCATCATATTATTTTGTAGAAAATAAATAGTCGATCCAATTACAAGAGTTGCTGCAGTACAAGCAAATTTAAGTTGTATCGATCGGGGAGGTACCTTGGTTTTTTTCATTCGATTGGCTAAAAAATAATTGTAGATATAATCAAATGGATGGTTCGGTAAAACCACTCCAAAAAATGCTACAGTCATCATTGCACTTAATATAGGAACATTCCATAACAATACTCCTACAATTAAGATGGAGGTGCATAATTGGTAGGCAAAACGATTTCCAAAAGCTATTTCAGAAATTTGTTCGTCAGAGTAATTTTGATATCCTTGAGCTTTAATTCGATTAATTCGAGTTGGAGATAAAGTTTTTTTTGAGGTTTTCATTTTATTGGTTTTAAATATTTAGAAAAAATATTATTTCACAAGTCATTGATCCACATTACTTTTTTTTAATCTAATAATCTTTTCATATTAGACAAAGTGAATTGTTCTAATCTGTGAAAATGATTATCAGAAAGAAATAATTCTTTACATTCTTCAAGAAGTGATTCAGCAGAGAAATACTGATTCAAATGATGATATATAATTATTTTCTGAATACGTACATAACCGTTATCTTCTGAAAACTCTGCTAAAGTTTTATCAAAAATTTGCTGTTCTACTTTTTCTAGTATGTATTTTTTTTCTTCTTCTTTGAAAAAAATATCTGCATGTGCAGCATACAATAAGAGATACGTTAGAAATTCTTTTTTCGTCCATTGACGGGGTTGCGTAGACATAATTATTTGATTTAATTTTTAATAAAATTGGTTTCGTGAAAATTGATCAGCAACTTAGTTGCATATATTTTATTACATTAATCCTTTCGAAGAATCTACCATTATCATGGTTACAAGTCCATAAGTTCTTAACCAAGCAGTTTCTACCTTAGGAGTAAAATGCTGACCTAAACTTTTCTTTAAAGTTTCAATTAAAGTTTCGCCTACAATCTGATAATGATATTCTTGAATACCATAATTGGTATGTCGTTTTCCCAATGACTTGAGTGCGGGAAGTAATTTTTCAATATTGTCTAAACTAGCAACAAGTAATTCAAAGACCTGTGCAAATTTTAATACTTGATTTTTAATATTGGAAATGAATAATTTTTCAACTAATGGATTTACTCTAAATAATTCTCGATAAAAACCTGTTGTAAATTCTTCCATCGACTCTCGAATATTTTTTACACTTCCCTGAACAAGAGCAATTTCTTCTTCCGTTAAATCTTGCGATAACAATGCACCTTTTAAGGAAACAGTTGACTCATTGATTTCTCCTAATCGAGCAAATCGTAAATCTGCTCCTTCAAAATTAGCTCCATCTAAAGTTGCTCCTTCCAAATTTACCCATCGTAAATTGGCATTTTGAAAATTGGCTCATCTACATTCCGAGGCACTTAAATCTGATCCAGTTAAGTTACTATTGGAAAAATCTGTTTCTACTAAATTCGATTCTTTCATGGAAGCGTAACTAAAGTTCGTATCGTGAAGTACAGCTTTACTCAAGTTAGCTTTGTCCAATTGTGCATGAGTCATATCTATCCCTACTAATTTCCCATCTTCTAACCATCCTTTTTTTCTTAATCGTTTAGTTGCGTCTAGTGCAAAAGAATTACTCTCACTTGCAAATTGATTAATCAGTTTATCTTTTTCTTCTCTTCGAATTGCCCAATTAATAAAATATAATAACATCGCATCTACCATTATTCCTAACCACTCGCTATAACTATCTCCAATCACATTTTCAAAACCTTTATTTTCAGCAAGTTGCCAACCAGCCATCAAAACAATTACTGCTACAATTGCAAAATGAAAACTGATAATATTTATCATATCTATTTTTCCAAAAACCATTTCGAATCCTTTCTTGAAAAATCCTAAATAACCTTGTTTTGTATTTTGATTTGAATTAGTTTTTTTCAGATTAGCAAATTTTGCAAAGATGCACATGATTATTTTTTTTGTTTTTAAGAGACTGTTTTAATTTCACCACAAAAATAAAGTGAGTTGGATTGGAGTTATTAGGTGATGAGAGATTGAAGGCAAGTAATTATCTATTGGCGTGTTCTTTGAGTTTTGTCGAAAAAAGACAATTCCGAACTTTCAAAACCAAATACTCAAGTGTCAAGTGAATTGACTCAAGTAGAAAGCCTTTTTACTCAAAAAATTGATAAGTTGTATGGTAGAAAAATGACTAGGAATGTTATGTCGAGGATGTTAAAATTTAAATATTTACCAATTATTGTTGTTTTTATTTCATTGCAAAGCATAACCCAAAAAAGTCCTCCTCATTACCCTTTCCTGATAAAATTCATTTTTCCTCAAAACACTATTGATTTTAATACGTAAAATCACTAAATTACGTGTTAGCGAAAATCGTAAACCGTTAATTATCAATGACTTATGTATTTTCATCTTTTAAACGAAAGCGTAAATTCACAACTTTCCCATTTAAATATATTTTCGCGATAAAAAAGCATTTTTTATAATGCGAAAAAAGTAGTCTTCTGTTGTACATTTTTTAAAAAATTTCAAGGGAAAAATCCATGGCGAATTCAACAAATAATTATCAATTGCTTATCTCCAAATTAGATAAGTTTATTCGTAAGTTTTATGTCAACCAACTCATTCGAGGGTTTCTATATTTCTTTGCTTTAGTATTAGTCCTTTTTTTGGGGATTAACTTCCTAGAGCATTTTTTCTTTTTTGGCTCAGGTACACGTAAAGTCATGTTCTACTCTTTTATGGGAGTAACCGCAGTATCATTTGTAGGTTGGGTATTGATTCCTTTGTTGAAATATTTCCATTTAGGATCAGTCATTTCACATGAACAAGCGGCAGGAATTATTGGAGATCATTTTCCTGATGTAAAAGATAAATTACTCAACGTCTTGCAACTTAGTAAGCAAGCAGAAGGTGCTCCAAATGCACAACTCGTTTTTGCAGGGATTAATCAAAAAACGGAAAAGATAAAATTAGTACCATTTCGATCTGCGATTGATTTGAGTAAAAATCGACAATACTTACGATATGCGTTACCTCCGTTGATGATTCTGGGGTTTATTTTACTAGCTGCTCCTAGTTTAATTACAGATAGTACAAATAGATTGTACAATAATGATAAAGAATTTGAGCGTGATGCACCATTTCATTTTAAAGTGGATAAAGAAGATTTGACGGTAGTTCAGTTTGAGGATTTTTTATTGGAAGTAGAAGTGGATGGAGATGTTTTGCCTAATGAAGTTTTTGTTGACATTGATAATTATCAATATCGATTAAATAAAGATGAGCAAGATAAATTTTCTTATCGTTTTTCTAATGTTCAAAAAGATACAGATTTTAAAATCTTCTCAAGTGGTGTAGAATCAGAAAAATATAATTTGAATGTTTTGAAAAAACCAAATATCCTAGGTTTTGACATTACATTAGATTATCCAAATTATATCGGTCGCAAAAATGAAACTTTGAGTAACGTCGGTGACTTGGTAATTCCAATTGGAACAAAAATTAATTGGAATTTTAATGCTTCGAATACGGATGAAATTGCGATTAATTTTTCTGAGAAACATGAACTCATCAATACAGACCGAGCAGGGGAGGAAAGTTTTATTTATAGAAAAAAAGCTTTACAGGATGAAATTTATAAACTATATATTTCTAACAAAGCACTTCCTAATGCAGATTCTGTAGGTTATTCCATCACAGTAATTCCTGATCTTTATCCAACTATTAAGTCTGAAAAATTTGTCGATAGTTTAGATTCTAAATTATTGTTTTTCGTAGGTGATGCTGCGGATGATTATGGAATTTTGAATCTGTCATTTAATTATAGAGTTAAAAAAGAAAATGGACAACAAGGAGAATTGGTTAATATCAAGATGGCAAAACCTTCTACCAAGACTGCACAGTTTGATTATACTTTTGATTTGCAAGAGTTAGATTTAAAACCGGGCGATGAAGTTTCTTATTACTTTGAAGTATTTGATAATGATGCGGTAAATGGTAGTAAGTCTGCTAAAACAAACTTGGAATTATTTGAAATGCCTACGTTGGAAGAGTTGGAAGAAAAAGAAGATCAAAATAACGAAGACATTCAAAAAAAATTAGAAGAGTCATTGAAAGAATCAAAGAAGATTCAAGAGGACATGAAGAAGATGCGAGAGAAAGTTTTGCAGAAAAAAGAATTGGATTGGCAAGACAAAAAAGAATTGGAAAAATTATTGGATCAACAAAAGCAGTTGGAAGAAAATATCAATGAGGCGAAAGATAAGTTTGAGGAAAATATGAAAAATCAAGAGGAGTTTGAGCAACAACCAAACGAAGAGTTGCAAGAGAAACAAGAGCAAATGCAAGAAATGTTTGAGGAGTTGATGAGTGATGAAATGAAAGAATTGATGAAGCAAATTGAAGATCTTTTGCAAGAACTCAATAAAGACGAGGCTTTGGATATGATGGAAGAGATGGAAATGAATGACGAAGAAGTTGAAATGGAACTTGACCGAATGATAGAAATGCTCAAGCAATTGGAGATGGAGAAAGACATGATGGAACAAATTGAAGAGTTGGAAGAGCTTGCAAAAGAGCAAGAAGAATTAGCAAAAGAAACGGAAGAAGAATCTAAGTCTCAAGAAGAGTTGGAGAAAAAACAAGAAGAGATCAACGAGAAGTTTGACGAAATCCAAAAGAAGCAAGAGGAGATGGAAAAGAAAAATGAGGAAATGGAAAACCCAAAAGATCTTGGTGATAAACAAGAGGAAATGGAAGACATTGAAAAAGATTTAGATGATAGTAAAAAGAGTTTAGAACAAAAAGAAAATAAGAAAGCATCTGACAAGCAAAAGAAAGCTGCAGGCAAAATGATGGAAATGGCAGAGCAGATGCAAATGGATATGGAGTCAGGTGAGATGGAGCAGATGGAAGAAGATATGGCTGCTCTTCGTCAGTTATTGGAAAATTTGATGACACTTTCTTTTGATCAAGAAGATGTAATTAATGATTTTTATATCACAGCCGTTACTACTCCTCGGTATGTTGATTTAGTACAACAACAATATAAATTGAAAGATGATTTTCAATTAGTTGAAGATAGTTTACAAGCTTTGAGTAAAAGAGTTTTCCAAATTGAATCTTTCGTAACTGAGAAAGTTCATGATATAAAAGTGAACATGAAAGAAGGTTTGACTGAATTGGAAGATCGTAAAAAACCTCAAGCATCTGAACATCAACAAAGAACAATGAAGAATGTTAATGACCTAGCATTGATGTTGAGTGAAGTGATGAATCAAATGCAACAACAAATGAGTTCGATGATGCAAGGTTCTCAGATGTGTAAAAAACCAGGAGGAAAACCGGGTTCTAAACCTGGTAGCAAACCTGGAGATAAAATGTCTCAAGGTCAAGGCCAACTGAACAAGCAAATGGAGGCAATGAAAAAAGCTTTGGAGTCAGGCAAAAAAGGAAGTAGCAAACAATTTGCGGAAATGGCTGCCAAGCAAGCTGCTCTCCGAAAAGCATTGAGAGATTTAGCAAAAGAGAAACAACAAAAAGGTCAAGGCGATAAACAGTTACAAGAAATTATCGAGCAAATGGATAAAGTTGAGACTGATTTGGTAAATAAGCGTCTAACCAATGAGATGTTAAAAAGACAGCAAGATATTTTGACGCGATTATTAAAAGCAGAGAAAGCAGAACGAGAAAGAGAATATGAAGAAAAGAGAAAAGCAGAAACTGCATCTCAAAAAGAAAGAAAAATGCCTCCTTCTTTAGAAGAGTATATAAAAAAGAGAGAAGCAGAAATTGAAATGTTCAAAACTGTTTCTCCTTCACTTCGACCATACTATAAAATGTTAGTTGAAGAATATTATAAATCGTTAAAAGCAAATTAAAATAGTGACAAATTAGAAGAGATTAGTCTTAATAATAAAGTTTAATTACTTCTAGTTTGTTTCTAGCTTTATATTTTATAGGAATGAATCCACCGCTTATGTTAAGATTATCATCTGATCCTAAAAATGTCGAATGTGTTGAACCATTTGTTGAAAAACTTGTGGAGAAGTATCACATTAGTCCTGATATGTACGGGAATATTTTAATTAGCCTAACCGAAGCCGTAAATAATGCAATTCGCCATGGTAACTGTAATGATCTAAATAAAATAGTCAAAGTCAGTATGCAACAAGTGAGTGAGCACAAAATAGCATTTCAAGTTTCGGATGAAGGGCCTGGTTTTGACTTCGAAAGTGTACCTGATCCTACCTTACCTGAAAATCTTTTAAAAATGGGAGGACGTGGAGTATTTTTAATGCGTCAACTTTGTGATGATATTCTTTACCATGATAACGGCAGTACCGTAGAAATTCAATTTAATATATGACACCTGCCGAGGAAGAAAAAATAAATTTCTATTCTGAAGACATTAAATTTGACTTACCTAACCATTCCATCATTTTTGATTGGATAAATAATACCATCCAAAGCGAAGCAAAAGTTCTTCGACATCTTAGTTTTATTTTTTGTAGTGATACATACCTTCATAAAATCAATGTCGAATATCTCAATCATGATACATTTACAGATGTAATTACATTTCCCTATTCTGAAGGGAAAACCATTGAAGGTGATATTTTTATTAGTATTGATCGGATTAGAGAAAATGCAAAATCATTTGGTAATTCCTTTGAAGATGAATTGCATCGAGTTATGATTCATGGTACTTTACATTTACTTGGATATTTAGATAAAACCGCTGAAGATAAAACTCAAATGACTCAAAAAGAAAATGAATACCTAACTAAATTAAATGGAATGAAATTGGATAATCAATAGTCAACCGACTATTTTATATTATATTTTTAAATAATACTATTTTTATATTATTAACGATAGTTAATTAAAAACTAAATACGCACAAGGTCGGAAGTGATCTTGTGCGTATTTAGTTTTTAATCTTATTTTTGCGACTTTGACTTAGTTCTTTGGAGTTTCTATTGATGTTAATTCTATAGAACTAAGTTTAATATTAAGAAGTTTTTATAAAAGGACGATAATGAAAGTTTTAAAATTTGGTGGCTCCTCTGTAGCCAAACCTGAAAGAATTAAAAGCATTGCTGAAATTCTAAAAGATTATTATAAACGTGGTGAAAAATTCGCTGTTGTTTTTTCTGCCTTTGGAGGTGTTACTGATTACCTAATTAAAATGAGTAGTGCTGCCGCAAAAGGAGATGAAAATTATATCGAGCATTTCAACTCTTTTAGTAAACGACATATTGATTCTGTCAATGAATTATTCAATGATAATGAAAAAGAACCTATTCTTTCAGAGCTCAGACAAAATCATGAAGTCCTTAAAGGGCTTTTAAAAGGAGTTTTTTTAGTACGTGAAGCTTCTCCTCGAACAATGGATTATGTGTTAAGCTTTGGAGAACGTAATTCTAATTTCATTATTTCTCAATACTTACGGAAGGTAGGAATTAATACTAACTACCTAGATGCACGTAAGATTATTAAAACTGATAAGAAATTTGGAACTGCTAAGGTTGATATAGATACTACATTTAAAAATATCAAAGAATATTTTGCTAATCACCCAGAGGTTCAAATTACAACAGGATTTATTGGTTCATCCAAAGGAGGTTTGACAACTACACTTGGTCGTGGTGGATCCGATTTTACAGCGGCTATTTTAGCAGCTGGATTAAATGCAGAAGCAATTGAAATATGGACAGATGTAGACGGAGTCCTTACTTCTGATCCAAGACGTGTTAAAAGCGCATTTACTATTCCAACCTTGACTTATGCTGAAGCAATGGAAATGTCTCATTTTGGTGCAAAAGTAATTTATCCACCTACTATTCAGCCTGCTATGGTGAAAGGGATTCCTATTTATATTAAAAATACTTTTAATCCGTCTTTTCTAGGGACATATATTTCAAAAGAAAGTTCTGTTAATGGACATCCGATAAAAGGGATTTCATCTATTAGTGATATTTCTTTATTGACATTGCAAGGAAGTGGGTTATTTGGAGTTCCTGGAATTGCGGCTCGATTATTTAATTCTTTAGCCCAGGCCAAAATCAATATAATTTTAATTACTCAAGGGTCATCTGAACATTCTATTTCTTTTGCAGTAAGCCCTAATGACTCGGCTCGTGCCAAACGAAAAGTGGATGAAGAGTTTGAATATGAATTCAAGTCTGGTGGAGTTGAACTTGTAAAAGTTGAAAACGATTTATCCATTATTGCCATTATTGGAGAAAATATGAGATATGAACCAGGTATTTCTGGCAAATTGTTTCAAGCTTTGGGTAAAAATGGAATTAACTGTGTTGCTATTGCTCAAGGTTCTTCTGAATTAAATGTATCTGTAGTTATCAATAAGGTCGATGAGTCTAAAGCTTTGAATGCACTTCATGAATCATTTTTTCTTTCTGATACAAAAGAATTACACTTATTTATGGTTGGTGTTGGATTAATAGGAAGTACTCTTCTTGATCAAATTCAAAAGCAAAATGATTATCTCAAGGAAAATAGTCAATTACAAATAAAAGTCATTGGTATTTCTAATAGTCGAAAAATGTACTTTAATGAAAATGGAGTTAATCTAGACACTTGGAAAGATGATTTATTGAATTCCAATGAAGCTGCCGATATTTCTACTTTCATTGAAAAAATGAAAACATTTAATCTTTCAAATACCATTTTTGTAGATAATACGGCGAATTCTGTGATAACTTCTCATTACGAAAAAATTCTAGATTCAAGTATTTCTATTTCTACTCCAAATAAAATAGCTACTTCTTCTGCTTATTTACAATATGAACGCCTAAAATATATTGCTAAAAAACGCGGTGTACAGTTTCTATATGAAACAAACGTTGGAGCAGGCTTGCCTGTTATTTCTACCTTAAATGATTTAATTCAAAGTGGTGATCGAATTTTAAAAATTGAAGGTGTACTCTCTGGTTCGCTTTCATTTATTTTTAATTCATTCAAAGAAGGTATAAAATTTAGTTCCGTTGTAAAACAGGCCAAAGATTTAGGTTTTACGGAACCTGATCCAAGAACAGATTTAAATGGCATAGATGTGCGAAGAAAGCTTATTATTCTTGCTAGAGAGTCTGGTTTACCTCTTGAACAAGCTAGTGTTAAAATAGATGCTATTCTTCCAGAAGCATGTCAAAAAGCAGAAAATGTTGCTCAACTCTTTGGAGAAATCGAAAAAGCTGACGATTATTTTGAAAAAATGAGAGCTGATGCTGCGAAAGAAGAAAAAGTTTTAAGGTTTATTGCAAAGCTAGAAAATGGAGAAGCTTCTATTGTATTACAAGCTGTTGATGCTTCTAATCCATTTCATTCATTAAGTGGAAGCGATAATATGATAGTTTTTACAACTGATCGATATAAAGAAAGGCCATTAGTTATTCTTGGTCCAGGCGCAGGTGCTGAAGTAACTGCTGCAGGTGTTTTTGCCGAAATCATTACAATAGGAAATTTTTTATCATAATGTCATACGTTGGAATAAAAGTATTCGCCCCTGCAAGTGTAGCTAATGTAGCTTGTGGATATGATATCTTAGGTTTTGCTTTAGAAAAACCTGGAGATGAAATAAAGGTTCGTTTTTCTGATAAAGTTAAAGGACTTAATATTACTAAAATTACCGGAGCAAAAGGAAAGATTCCTTACGAATTAGAAAAAAATACTGCTGGTTTTGCTGCCCAAAAAGTCTTAGAGCATTTGGGTGAAACAAGAGGTATTGAAATGGAAATACATAAGAAAATGCCTTTTGGTAGTGGATTAGGTTCTAGTGCCGCCTCTGCAGTTGGTGGAGTTATGGCTATTAATGAAATTTTCATGAAGCCTTTTACTAAAAGAGAACTACTTCCTTTTGCCGTTTTAGGCGAACAAATTGCTGATGGTGCGTATCATGCTGATAATGTTGGGCCATCACTTTTAGGAGGAATGACTTTCATTAGGGACAATACCACCTTAGATATTCATAAAGTTTATGTTCCACGTGGATTAATGGCAGTTGTTATTTATCCACATATCAAGATTTTAACCAAAGATTCACGAGATATTCTAAGTGACACGGTTACTTTAAATCAAACTATAACTCAAACAGGTAACCTTGGTGGATTAATTCTAGGGATGACTAATTCTGATCTAGATTTAATTCGCAGGTCTTTAAATGACAGTATTATTGAACCTCAAAGAGCTCAATTGATTCCTCATTTTTATAAGGTAAAAGAGGCTGCACTAAATGCTGATGCTTTAGGTTGTAGTATTTCAGGTGCTGGACCTTCTATATTCGCTTTGTGTGCAAATACTTTAGTTGCTGAAAACGTAGGAAATGCAATGCAAAAAGTTTTTAATGACAACAAAATAGAAAACGATTTATTTATTTCTCCTATCAATCATGAAGGAGCAATTCTTTGTTAAAATTAAATATAATGAGATTATATAGTACCAAAAATACCTCTAGCTTCGTCGGTCTTGGTGAAGCGATTATGAAAGGTTTACCTAATGATAATGGGCTTTTTATGCCTGAGCATTTCCCTAAGCTTTCAGAATCTTTTATTAATAATTTAAAGGATTATTCTTTTCAAGAGATTGCCTTTGAAGTTTCTAAAACACTTTTTCAAGGAACTATCCCAGAAAATGATCTAAAAGAAATCATTGAAAAGTCTATCACTTTCCCTGCTCCCATTCAGACTTTGGATAATCAAACTTATGTCTTAGAACTTTTCCATGGTCCTAGTTTAGCTTTCAAAGACTTTGGAGCTCGATTTATGGCTCAAATTATGAGTTATTTCAATAGAGGAAATGAAAAAGAATTAGTCATTTTAGTTGCTACTTCTGGAGATACTGGCGGTGCTGTAGCTTCTGGATTTTTAAAAACTCCAGGAACTAAAGTTGTTATTCTTTATCCAAAAGGAAAAGTAAGTATGCTTCAAGAGAAGCAATTAACTACTTTAGGTCATAATATTTCTGCACTTGAAGTAGAAGGAACATTTGATGATTGTCAAGCTCTGGTTAAACAAGCTTTTTTAGATGATAAATTAAACAGTCAAATCCGTTTAACTTCTGCCAACTCTATCAATATTGCAAGATTAGTTCCTCAATCATTTTATTACTTTGAAGCATTCAAACAATTAAATGATTATAAAAGTCCTATAACATTTGTTGTTCCAAGCGGAAACTATGGCAATATTACTGCTGGTTTGATTGCCCAGAAAATGGGATTACCTATTGCACATTTTGTGGCTGCAAGTAATGCTAATGATATTGTTCCCCACTATTTATGTACTGGTAATTATAATCCTCGTCCTTCAGTAAGAACATTATCAAATGCAATGGATGTTGGAAATCCATCAAACTTTGCTCGAATGCAAGATCTTTTTGGTTTCACGTGGAACAATATGTCAAAAAATATTTCTGGTTATAGTATCAACGATGAAGCAACTAAACTTGGAATCAAAGAAGTTTTTGAAAAATATAATTATATAATTGATCCACATGGTGCAGTTGGTTATCTAGCTTTTAAAGCTTATCAAAAAATCAATCCAGATACAAAGGGGATTATTTTAGAAACAGCTCATCCATCAAAATTTATTGATTCTGTTGAAGAAGTAATTAATCAAAAAATAGATATTCCTGAAAGGTTAGCCATTCTAGCTGATAAAAAAAAGGAATCTGTTTTGATAAGTACTAAGTTTGATCCTTTTAAAAAATGGTTACTAGAAAACTATTGATCTATTTCACAATAAATAAAAGCCTTGATGAGATGATTCATCAAGGCTTTTTTGTTTCACGTGAAACATGATTAAATACTACTCTCCTCTTTTGAGCTATATATCTTATATGTTTCACGTGAAACTATTATTTGAATTAAACAAAAAACCATAGTCTTACAAAAAAAAAATCCAATTTTAATTAACTCGAACCTTTAGATTTTCTCTGTAAAAATCTAAACTCTTAAATGCTTGTTGTTCAATCATAGGTAACTCTTTATATTTTTCAAAATTTGAAAACCTAGCAGATTTCACTTCCTCATTATCAACATTAATTTTACCTTCAAATTTATTTGAATAAAACTCACATGTAAAATATTGAATCACATCTCCATTTGGATAAGTAACTATTTCATTATTCGGATTAGAGCTCACTCCTATTAATTCTAATCCAACAATTTCTAAACCAACTTCTTCCTTCACTTCACGAATAATACATTCTTCGATTGTTTCATTTTCTTCAAAGGCTCCAGCTGGAATTCCAATTTTTCCATTATCTAATCTTTTGATAAATAAAATTTGACCTAAATCATTTTCAATAATAATCCTTGCAGCTGGATGGATTATTTTTTGGTGACCTATTATTTTTCTTAGATTATTTATGTATTTTTTCATTATTCAATTATTAGTTTTATGAGGAACACTTTTTAAATTCATAATTATAATGGTATCATTTCCAGTATTATTAAAATGTGTTACTACTTTCTCCATATTCTCGTTTTCATAAATGTAACTTTTTAAACTCTTTATAATTTTCTCTTAAGCCAAAATCATAAAGAGTTTGAACTTAATTTCCTTTCCAATATCTCGATAAACAATCTATTTTTTCTTCACTATAAAATTTAACATCTTCCTCTTTTGAGGAATATTCAATTTATTCTCCATCTTGTTTCCTATTCTTGAATTTTAAAATATACCAAGGATCTTATTCATTTGGGTAAAACCATGTTACATTTTCAAGTGGAACAATATAGTCTCTATGGAACTTATACCATTTTTTGTTAGGTAGATTTAGTATTAAAGTTAATTTCCTAGATATATCTCTGTAAATAAATTTAGAACTTAGGAATACAAAAACACAAAAACACAAAAAAAGAAAATCCAAAACATACTTTTTATTCTTTTAAGATTAGTAATAACATTTATCAATAGAGATGACCCTATAATTGAAGGAAGAGATAGAAGCAATATTATGATTCCAAACTAAAGGAGCAGAACGATACTTGAAATATAAAAATTTGGAATAATACCAATTATAGAAAGTAAGTAGGTTAATATTTTAAATTAGTTATTTTTTTTGGTAAAAAAGTACGAATAAATTCGTACTTTTTTACCAAAAAAAAGCGAATACAAAATATTCGCCTTTTTTTAAAATTACTTCTCAACACCATTCGTATTCAACTCCGAAAGATAGGTTTCTAAGATTCCATTAAATTCTTCTGGCTTTTCCATCATAGGGGCATGTCCACATTCATCGACAAAAAACAGCTTAGAATTTTCTATCAATTCATTAAATTTTTCTCCAACAAAGGCAGGAGTAACAACATCTTGTTTCCCCCAAATCAGAAGCGTTGGATTCTTAATCTGATGTAGTTTATCTCCTAAATTATGGCGAACAGCAGATTTAGCTGTAGCCACAATCCTAATCGCTTTATTTCGATCATTAACAATATCAAATACTTCATCAACTAACTCTTTAGAGGCTACCTCTGGGCTATGAAAAGTTGCTTCAACTTTGTTCTTTATAAATTCATAATTCCCACGTTTAGGAAAACTTGATCCAAAAGCACTCTCAAACAATCCAGAACTACCAGTAAGAATAACTGAACCTACATTTTCTGGATGAGCTAAAACATATAATAATGCTATATGACCGCCCAACGAATTTCCAAGCAGATGAACTTTCTCATAACCTTTATACTCTATAAAATCATGTACATGTTCAACTAATGCACTAACCGAAACTTTCCTTATAGGAAGCTCTAAAATTGGTAACAAAGGAACTACGACATTATATTTATCTGAGAAATGATTTATTATTCCTTGGAAATTACTCAATGCTCCAAATAGACCATGCAACAGTAGTAAAGTTTCTTCACCACCTTTAGTTTCTAAATATTGAAATTTATCGTCTTCAATTATTTCGTGACTCATTAATTTTATTTTATTCAAAAAAAGAAAGATACAAAAATCGGAGATTTAAAAATTAGATTTTTACAATCTAAATATCTGCAAAAATAACTTTTTATTTGTTCTAATAATAAATTACAAAAATGAATCCTCAATTATTATTTTTTTAACAAAAATTCTATTTGTTAATTATGAACAAGTTATAAAATAAATAAAAAACAATATGATTTTTACTTAATAGGTAACGTGTTGATTACTTATTAGTTTTACTTCATAAAAGATAGAATTTATCCACATTTTTTATCAATTTTTAAATTTATCCACATGCTTACCAACAGTTTTTATAAACGTTTTGCATTGAGCTGATAGTAGACAAAAAGAGTAGTTCCAAGCAACATCAAAGCACATGCTTGATGTGCTACACCAAGACCTATAGGAATACTTCCTTTACAACTGATCACAGTCCAAATTCCTAGTAAAATTTGTATTATCAACATCGTTATCCACACTATGTTAGCTTTCACAAAAATGACATTCTCCTTTAGTTTTTTTGACTTAAAAAAGTAATAAAAACCTAATAAAATCAAAAGGTATGCAGCCCCACGATGTAATACTTGAACTAGTGCTGGAGTAAAGCCATGAGAATCGTAATTAACTAAGTTATCAACATTCCAATTACCACCATCCAAAACAACTTCAGGTACTACTTTTCCATTCATATCTGGCCAGGTTGGGTACTGCAATCCAGCCTTCATTCCTGACATCAAACCACCAAAAAATACTTGTGCCACAAGTACCACCAAAAAGGCTACCATTACCCTTTTCAACATCAAATTGTGAATAACTTTTGGAGAAGGTTGAATTACTTTAAAAGTTGTCCACAATAAGTACCCAGCAAGTATAAAAGCAAGGGATAAATGCAGCGATAATTTGTATCCATTTACCCAAGGTCTATTGGTTAAACCGCTCGCTACCATAATCCATCCCATCGAAGCAACAATCATTGCTAAAAGAATAACAATACCCAAATCTTTAATTAACGATTTAGGGAGCATCTTACGTGATAAAAAGATAAAAAAGGGAATGGCGAACACGAAACCCATTGTACGAGCCCATAATCGATGTAAATACTCCCAGAAGTAAATAAATTTGAATGTTCCAGCCTTAAATATAGATCCCATCTCCATTCCTTCATTAATCATTTCATACTGAGGTGTAGCTTTGTATAATTCAAATTCTGCTTCCCAAGCTGTTTTACTTATAGGAGGAATAGTTCCTGTAACTATATCCCACTTTGTGATGGACAAGCCTGAACCTGTTAACCGAGTTACCCCTCCAATCACTACTTGCATAAAAACCATAAATAGACCAATACACAACCAAATTTTGACAATCCGAGCAATTTGATCATTCCGAGTATTATTTCCGTTTTTCTCTAAATCCATTTTTTTCTTAAAATTTTATAAAACAAAAATTATAAATATATGTATCATCAAAAATACATTTGAATCATTTCACAAAAATAAATTGTTTTGTTTGTTTCTGTTTCTGTTTCTTCTTTTCTCTAATGTCCTTATTAATATTTATTATAAATTTTTCTTCAAAAGCCTTCATCATCAGGGGTGTTAGTTTGTAGATAAGATTTTGCGTTTTTTTTATGTAAAGTCATTCTTAACCTTAAATTTTTATAAACTAACACTTACGTAACATATCAATTCATTCTAAATCAAACAGTTACAAAGTTATAAACAAGACGTGGATAAGTTATTCTATTGAAAACTTTTTGAAATTAACATTCCTAAAAGTCGGTAATCAATGTCTATATTTGGTGTGGCTATCCACAAAAATCATGATTCTAACATTCTCTAAAATTGGCAATGTGAGTAATCTTTATAGGCTGTGGATAACTATTGTTATTTTAGACGTGGTTACACACATTCGATGTTAAAAACTATTTTACATAACTAACTGATTCCTATCTAGTTATGCATGATGAAAAAAAGGCCATGTTGGTAACCATTTTCGGTTTTGTTTATTGAAAAAATACATTTGGTTTTGATTAGAAAATTATTGTTTCAATAAAAAAATATAGTAATACATTTACAAACTAATCCATTGTTCGAAGGAAGAAATTTTATTTCTGTTTTTTGTAAAAAAAAAATCTTTTGAATGATTTAAAACTAAACAAATAAATGTGCGGTAGGTTTTCCTTTACATCGACAAAAGAAAAAGTAGAGCAAGCTTTGCAAATAACTTTAAGCCAAGAGCTACAAAAAAGTTATAACATTGCTCCTACACAAAGAGCTTATGTTGTTACCAATGAGCATCCGAAACATTTGCAAGCATATAATTGGGGACTGATTCCGCATTGGGCGGATGAAGCAAAATTGACAGGTAAATTAATAAATGCTCGATCTGAAAGTATTTCTTCCAAACCTTCATTCCGTATTCCTATAAGACATAAAAGATGTTTGGTTTTGGCGGATAGTTTTTATGAATGGAAACCTTACGGAAAGAAAAAATTACCTTATCGAATCATGATGAAAAATGAAGAGTTAATGGTAATGGCTGGAATTTGGGATATATGGAAACAAGGAAATGAAATATTCAAAACTTTCTCCATTCTCACAACTCTTCCAAATAAGGAAATGGAAATGATACACAATCGTATGCCTGTAATTTTTGCGGAAAGGGAATTACAAAAAAAATGGTTAGAAGATATTCCCCTTCAAGAAGTATTGGGTATGATGCAAACGATAAAAGATAATTCCTTAAAGTTTTATCAAGTTTCAGATAAATTAAATTCGGTTGATGCGAATTCGGAAGACTTACATCATGAAGTTTTGTCGCCACCAACATTATTTGATTGATACTATTATATATAAGGTGTAAAAAAATAAAAAACAAACTTATGGATAAAGGAGATGATAATTTCTTTAAAAGAGCTGATGATCATATTAACCTATCAAATGATCAACTATCAGATGCAAGCATAGGAAAAGTGAGTGCATCCATGATGTATAGTGTAGCCAGATTCAATGCATGGTTTAGTGCATGTGAATTCACTAATGCAGAAGATATGGAAAATGGAAAACAAGAAACCATTAAATATTTTGTTGCTGAATATGAAAAAATGTTGACTGAGAATATTGATGATTACATTAAGAACTTTGATAAATTCATGAAATAAAAGTGATAGTTGAAAAGGGTAAAATATCAAATGAGAATTAAAGAAATTTTAAATCACACAGATCACCGATCTTGGAAAATCCCAAACCAAAATTGGCGATTTTATCAAGAATGGAATCGAGCCATTTTTTTGCATTGGCAAGTTGATTTAGTTGATTTGGAAAAATTTGTTCCAGAGGAAATTGAGATTGATTTATTCGATGGAAAACCTTGGGTATCGTTAGTCGCATTTACGATGGAAAAAATTCGACCAAGATATTTACCTTGTTTTTCTCCAATTTCAAATTTTGATGAAATCAATATTCGAACGTATGTAAAATCAAAAAACAAAACGGGAGTTTATTTTTTAAGTATTGAAGGAGGAAAAAAGTTGTCATGCAAAGTGTCAAAAATGGTTTCAGAGTTACCTTATCGTTTTTCTGAAATGAAAAGAACTTCTAATCAATATTCATCCAACAATTTTGAATTTGAAGATGAATTTAATATTGAATTTTCCATTGGAAAAAACATGAGTGAGAAGTCAAAATTGGATGAATGGTTGACAGAAAGATATGCCCTTTTTCAAGACACGAAAACTACAATTAATGAATTTGAAATTCATCATTTGGAATGGGAGATAAAGGAATTAGATGTTGAAAAATTAAAAGTAAATTACCCACGGTTTAAAAAAATAATAAACGAGAACCCTGATAAAATACAATACTCAGATGGAGTGCAAGTATTGGCTTGGGGAAAGGAGAGAAATAAAAGAATATAAAAATAAATGAAAGTTGTCATCCAAAGAGTTACCGAGGCATCGGTAACAATCAATCAAATAGTAAAATCAAAAATTAAAAAAGGATATCTAATTTTGCTCGGCATAGAAGATGAAGATACTCAAGAAGATATCAAATGGCTCTGCAATAAAATTGGTAACCTCCGAATTTTTGATGATGAAAATGGAGTGATGAATCGTTCTATAAAAGATGTGGAAGGCTCTATAATTGTAGTCAGCCAATTCACTTTACATGCCAGTACAAAAAAAGGAAATCGTCCATCGTACTTAAAAGCATCAAAACCAGATGTTGCCATTCCGCTTTATGAAAAATTTGTAGAAGAGTTAAAAATCACTTCCGCGCTCGATGTTCAAACTGGAGAATTTGGAGCAGACATGAAAGTCCAATTACTCAATGACGGACCAGTCACCATTATAATCGATTCAAAAAATAAGGAATAAAGAATGGTATTTAGTAGTACAATATTTCTTGTTTATTTCCTTCCGTTTTTTCTAATTACTTATTGGCTAACGCCGCAGAAATTTAGAAATATAACTGCTTTGTTTTGGAGTATTTTGTTCTATGCCTGGGGTGCTCCGAAATTTATATTTGTACTTTTTGGAAGCATTGTGATTGATTTTTTTATAGCAAAAAAAATACACGAGTCAGATAGTTTTTTGAGAAAAAGATATTTGTTGATGTCAATGGTTCTAAATGTAGGACTATTGTTATATTTTAAGTATGCAAACTTCTTTGTCGAGAATGCAAATGTATTGTTAGAAAGCTTAGGGATGACTGGTGCACATTGGACGAAACTAGCGTTGCCGATTGGAATATCATTTTTTACGTTTCAAAAAATAAGTTACATCGTAGATGTCTTTCGAGGGAAAAATGAACCACTCAAGAAACTCTCAGATTTGGCGTTGTACATTATTCTTTTCCCTCAACTCATTGCCGGTCCAATCGTTCGTTATTCAGAAATAAAAGATCAATTACAAAATCGAATTGCTAATGAAAATATTGACAATCGACTTAATGGACTTTTTCGTTTCAGTATCGGTCTCGCTAAAAAAATGCTCATCGCTAATCAAATGAGCGAACTCGCAGATAACATTTTTAGCATTCCTGCTGAGTCACTCACTATGGCACAAGCTTGGCTCGGTTCTCTCGCCTACGCTTTTCAAATTTATTTCGATTTTTCCGGATATTCAGATATGGCGATTGGTTTGGGTTTGATGATGGGATTCAGATTTCCTGAGAATTTTAATGCACCTTATATTTCACAAAGCATTTCAGAATTTTGGAGGCGCTGGCATATTACGTTGAGTAATTGGATGCGGGATTATTTATACATTCCACTTGGAGGTAACAGAGTAAAAAGCAAAATAAGGTTATATTTTAATTTATGGGTCGTGTTTTTGATTTCAGGATTTTGGCATGGAGCAGCTTGGACTTTTATTGCTTGGGGAGTTTTTCACGGAGTCTTTTTAATTTTAGATAGATTGTTTTTATTGCGATTTTATCGAATGATTGGAAAACCTTTGAGCATTATAATCACCTTTATAATTACATTAGTTGGTTGGGTTATTTTTCGAGCAGAAACATTTCCTCAAGCGTTGAGTTACATTGCGACGATGTTTGATTTTGGAAATATGGACTTAACAATATCAACAACTCAAGGAACTTATGATTGGTTTATCGAACAAAGATTTTTAACCATTTTTGGAGTTGCGTCATTCTTTAGTTTTTTACCAACGATTAAATTTTTTGAAAAAAATATGAATCCATTTTTTGGAACACAAGGTGAAAAAGACTTTATTTTCTTAAAGTCAATTCTTGCAATTGTATTGTTATATATATGTATGACTGAAGTGATTTCGACAGGAGTAAATCCATTTATTTATTATCGATTCTAAAAACTAGAAATTTATCAAAAGCATTTTTAAAAATATTATTCTTTTTGCATTGTTGTTTTTAATCTTTATTCCATTTTTAAGACAACATACTAATATCCTTCAAAATAAATTTGTAGCAGATGATTTACGAGGTTATTTTCCTCCCGTAGATTCTGCACATCTTTCTTTACAAAATTGGATGGATGGAAAATATCAAAATCAGCAAGAGGAATTTTTAAAAAGAGATTTAAAAATCCGACCCTACGCAGTTCGAGTAAATAATCAATTGCATTATGATCTTTTAGGTGAAACCAGAAGTACAATCGTGGAAGGAAAAGATGATTATCTTTTTGAAGCGATGTATATTCGGTCATTGCAAGGTTTAGATTTTATTGGAACGAAAAAGATAGAAGAGCAAGTTGAAAAATTAAAAGTAGTTTCTGATTTTCTAAAAAAAGAAAATGATGTCGATATCATCATTACGATAGCATTAGATAAGGCAAGATTTTTAAAAGAAAAATTACCAGAGCAATATGATTTGGAAAATGTTGACTCAACGAATTATGAAACATATTTGCATTATTTTGAAAAAAATAATTTTCATGTTTTAGATTTTAATCAATATTTCTTGGATCAAAAAGAAAATACGGAACATACTTTCGCAACTAAGCAAGGAGTGCATTGGAGTTTGTACGGAGGACTACTAGCAGCTGACTCAATTCAAAGTTATATTGGAAAATTAAAGGGAAAAGAAAATGAAATAAATCATTTGAATAAAAGTGAAATTACAAAAACGACAGAAGCCCGAAAGGAAGATGACGACATCGGACAAAGTATCAATATGTATTATCCTTTGGAGGCAGATACTTTTTCATATTTTGAAAATTATTTAGTTCAGCCCAAAAATCAGAAACCTTATAAACCAAATGTTGCATTAGTCGGAGACAGTTTTTGTTGGACTATTTGGGGACAAGATATTCCACATTATTATTGGGGAGATAGTAGTTTATTTTTGTATTACTATCGAGAGATTTATGATTTGAAATGGACGGAATTAAATGGAACTCGATTAATGGATGAACAGAAACTTCCTTTTGCGAAAAAGCAGGATGTAATTGTATTGTTGTATACTCCGATGAATATGAATGACTTAGGAAGTGGTTTTATTGATGAAACTTATGATTTGATTTTTTCAGAAAAAGAAAATAAAGATGACAATTAAAGAAGCGCAAAATACTGTTGACAATTGGATTAAAACTATCGGGATTCGTTATTATAATGAATTGACTAATACGGCTGTTTTGATGGAAGAGGTTGGGGAAATGTCAAGATTGATGGCTCGAATCTATGGAGAACAATCTTTTAAAAAAAAGGAAGATGAATTGACCGCAAATGATGACTTGGCTGGTGAAATGGCTGATGTTTTATTTGTACTAATTTGTTTGGCGAATCAAACTGGAATTGATTTGACAGAAGCGTTAGAGAAAAGTTTAGATAAAAAAACGAAACGAGATAAGGATCGACATGCGAATAATAAAAAATTAAAGTAAAACGATTCTACGAATCGTTTTACTTTAAACGACTTGGAAAGTCATTTTACATTTTTACAATCTTACCACTTTGAAGTATTTTATTTTCATTGGAAAATGTATAAAAATAAATACCTGGAGTAACATTTTTTCCTACTCCATTTTTTCCATCCCACTCCATTTTATTTTTATTGGAAAAATTTAAAACCTGAATTTCTTTTCCAAGAGAATCATAAATTTTAATGACTCCATTTTTGACTAAATTATTTTTTTTAAAAACAAAATTAACAGATTCTGAAAATGGATTTGGTTGAATAGTCAATGAAATATTTTTTTCCAAATCAGCCGTTCCTACGACAGGACAATTCCCAATCATATTTTCATCCATCCAAATTAATCTATCGGTCGTCCAGTTTTTTAAATAAGTAATTTCCTCTTCATAAGTATCTCCGACGAAAGCATTGGGCCAAAGATAATTTCCCAAAACTTGCCATCTTTCAAAATTTCGACCTTGTGCTTCTTCTAAAGTTGCAGCTTGCTCATCAATGTATTGCATGATTGAATCTGTCTGCCAAGAGCCAGCTCGCAACTCATCCCAACGACATTGAACTTGATTATTAAAAAGAGTATCTTCTTGCAATCGATCCCACCAAAAAGGTTGATCTTGCCCACAATTTTCATCATCAAAATTCCAACCACTCGTTTCCCATCCATCACAATAATCTGCATTTCCAAAACCTAAATTAAAATCCCAAAGTGGTCCTGCATTCAACAATCCGCCCTTGCTATCCTTGTCTTTAAATAAAAAAGAACTCAGTCGATAGGCATCCACATCACGACTCAATTCGACAACTAACATATGATCTATAAATGACCCAACATCAATCCAATTCGTATAACCTAAATCTGGATTATCAAAATTTCCACTAGCCAAAACTTGTTCAAAGTTGGTGATATAATTTTGGATATAATCCTCTTGCTCATTAGTTAGATTATCAGAATTAGGATTTTGATAAACGAAAAAATGATTTGGATCAAAAGGAGAAAACCAACCATTCCCCAATTCAAAACGGTCAACTTGAACAATATATCCACCTGTCAAAGAATCACCTGCATTATCATCAAAATCCAATTTTGCAATGTCTACTCGATCATCATCTCGTTTTATTTTTTCCATCAAAATATAAATTCCAACGTATTCATCATTGATAAAAAGTTCGCAATATCGAGTACGAGGAGCCCAACGATCAGTTAAATTTCCAAGATGAAAAGCAAGGACATTCCGAATTAAACTTTTGTCTGAATAAGGTCCATGCAAAATCCAATCATTTTCTTTCGGCATGCCGAGCAGGTTCACATTATTATTTTCTCCTTGGCTAGTTTGAGTTTCGAAGCCATAATTTTTTTTCGGAAAATTTGAAGAAGAAGCTCCTCTAGTTTCGATGGCAATTTGTCCATCATAACCATTTAATGAATCTGAAAAAATGTAATTTCGATTATCTGGCCCATTGTCGATGATGCCCATGTGAGCAACTATTTTGGGTTCGTCAGGAATCTGTTCGCCAAAAGTATTTATTTTTATAATCGGCAAATCAGAAGATAGAAATGGAGGTGTGAACCAACTCAAAGTTGGCGAATAATTCATCACAGTTTGATTAACTCCAACTGAAAAAAAGAAAAGAGAAGAAAGGTCAGATGAATTTATCCCTCGATTATGAACTTGAATGGCGAGTGTATTATTTCCATTTTGTAAGCATTGAATGATTTTATCTTTTGACAAAGTGAAAGGTACTGGTAACCCACCATCATACATTTGGGCTTCTCGCTGGGTAGGTGTCGTAGCATTAAATGCTGGAAAATCACCTTCCATATTAGCTCGAGCAATTTCTACTCCATTCAAATAAGCAATAAAACCATCGTCATAATCTGCATGAAATAGAGCCATTTCAAGGTGTGAAATATCTACAATGTCAAAGTCTTTTCGCATATAAATTGAGATCGTACTTTGTATATTGGTATTGTCATCACCATCGCCATAACCAATGCCACCTTGTCCTTCATCCCAATTGGAATCATCAAAGTTAGTCTCAAACCAATCGCTTGGAGGCTCTGAATCTCCGACCCGATATTTCCATATATCTTCTGCAAAAACGACTGTTTCCCAATGATCTATGGCTTGAGAAAAAAGCTGATTTGTGAAAAAGCAAAGAAATAAAAAGCAAAAAGAAATATATTTCATGTGAAACGAGTTTTTTTTTCAAAAGTAGAAAAATAAACCTAGGTTTTTTTGTTCAAAAAACCATAACCATTGAATTAAATAAATGTTTTTTGTCTTGCAAAAAATGAGCTAAGAAGATTTAGACTTTTAATAAGTGAGATTGAATAATAAAAAATTAATGTTTAGACTTTTCCGTAAGGCATTTTTTTTATAAAATAATGGATGGAAAATCGGAATTTGTGAAACGAATTATCATGAATTACAGTTCTAAGAAAATAGGATAAAAGAAAAGGAATAGCGAGGTAAAATCGCTATTCCTTTTTTTTTGTAAAAAATGATTTTACTCAAACATTTATTGAATAGAAACATTAATTTTGCAGCCACGTTTTAATATTTCAACTTTTTATAATCTTTAAAAAAAGGAAAATGTATCGAACTCATAATTGCGGACAATTACGTATTGAAAATGTAGGAAGTAATGTTGTACTTAGTGGATGGGTGCAAGGATCGAATGATTTAGGGCACATGATGTACACTAACCTCCGTGACAGATATGGTATTACTCAATTAATTTTTAGTAAAGAGAAAACATCTCAAGATTTATTTGATAAGGCAAGAACCTTAGGAAGAGAGTTTGTAGTGAAAGCTACAGGTAAAGTAATAGAACGACATTCTAAAAATCCAAAGATTCCAACTGGTGATATCGAAATTGAAGTAACTGAATTAGAAATTTTGAATGAGTCAAAAACACCTCCATTCACTATTGATAATGAAACGGACGGTGGAGATGATTTGAGAATGACTTATCGATATTTAGATTTGCGAAGAAAGCCAGTTCAAAATAATATCATTTTCCGAAGTAAGTTGTCTTTGGAAACTCGAATATATTTGAATAGCCAAAACTTCGTAGAAGTCGAAACTCCATTTTTGATTAAAAGTACGCCAGAGGGTGCGAGAGATTTTGTGGTGCCAAGTCGAATGAACAAAGGTCAATTTTATGCATTGCCTCAGTCGCCTCAGACGTTTAAGCAATTGTTGATGATTTCAGGTTTAGATCGTTATTTCCAAATTGTAAAATGTTTCCGTGATGAAGATTTAAGAGCAGATCGTCAACCTGAGTTTACTCAAATTGATTGCGAAATGTCGTATGTGACACAAGAAGATATTTTGAATACTTTCGAAGGTTTGACAAAGCATTTATTCAAAACAACTTTGGATGTTGAATTGGAAGATTTCCCTCGAATGACTTATGATGATGCAATGCGATTATATGGTTCTGACAAACCAGATACTCGTTTCGGAATGCAATTCGTCGAGTTAAATGATGTAGCGAAAGGAACAGGATTTCCAGTTTTTGATAATGCAGAAATAGTAGTTGGAATTTGCGCAGAAGGTCAAGCTGGTAATTTTTCAAATAAAGATATCAAGAAATTGACGGAGTGGATGCAACGTCCGCAGATTGGAGCGAAAGGATTAGTGTATGTAAAAGTGGAAGCAGGAGGAACATTTAAATCTCCAGTTGGGAAATTTTTCTCAGACGAAGTTTTACAAACTTGGGCAGATAAATTTGGAGCAAAAGAAGGTGACATGATATTGGTTCTTTCGGGTGAAGATGAAAAAACTCGAAAGCAATTAAATGAACTTCGTTTGGAAATGGGTAACCGAATGGGCTTACGAGATCCTAAAAAATTCAGTCCACTTTGGGTAGTTGATTTTCCATTATTAGAGTGGGATGAAGATTCAGAAAGGTTCCATGCTATGCATCACCCGTTCACTTCGCCTAAAAAAGCAGACATGGAGCGAATGCTAAATGGAGATCATGAAACGATGAAATCACTTCGAGCAGATGCTTACGATTTAGTGATTAATGGAGTAGAGATTGGTGGAGGATCAGTTCGTATTCACGATCGAGATTTACAATCTAAGAACTTTGACTTGCTAGGGTTTACCAAAGAAGAAGCGGAAGCACAATTTGGATTTTTACTTGGAGCATTTGAATATGGAGCACCTCCCCATGGTGGAATTGCTTTTGGTTTCGATAGATTATGCGCGGTGTTGAATGGAGTGAATTCAATTAGAGATTTCATTGCATTTCCAAAAAATAACCAAGGTCGCGATATGATGATTGATGCGCCAAGTCCAATTGATGAAACGCAGTTGGATGAGTTGGGAATCGAAATGGCGAAAGAAGAAGTTGAGTAAGTCGATTTTCTAAATCGTAAAAAGTATATAAAAAAAGACCTGCTCAACTTAAAGTTGAAAAGGTCTTTTTTTTGAAAAGGTTATTCCGTTTCTAGAAGCTAAAACCTAATGAAAACTGAAATGACAAATTTTTGTCTTTATCATCTCGTGTCGCAAAGTTAAGACCATCAATTTCTGAATATGAAAAATCAAGATCAGAATTAGTAACATCGATTAATCCATAAGTTGCAGTAGCAGAAAAATATAATCCACCATTCAAAAAGAAAGCTGCGCCACCTGAAAGTCCTGCGTCAAATACTTTATATGCTTTCCCCTCTTTCTCATCCAAATCATAATAAGCACTCAATGTATTTGGAATCTCAACAGTTTCCGCTCCTACATCAAGAGATATATTTTCTACCCCATTAATTAATTCACCAGCATCTTGACGACCATAATTATAATCTAAAGTTAAATTGAGTGCATCAATAGTATTATTATTTCCTTCAACTCTTCCATTTTTATAAATCAATTCGCCCGAAGCAGTTGATCCAACTAAAAAACTAGTATATCCACCTCCGTAAACTTCTAATTTTTTTCCAATTTTTCCATAAGCCATAATTGGAATTTCAATGTAAGCGTTGGCAATATTTAATGAAACACTTTTGCTTCCAGTAGTCAAAATTTTGTCATTGGCTCCTCTGAAAAAATATGGCATATTATCTCCTTCAAAAGTTCGTTTCGACCCTTTTTGAGTAAAAACCACTTCACCTCGAATTCCAAACAAATCTGTAAATGCGACACGAACACCTCCACCCACATGGAATCCAGTATTAGTGCTATAACTTTCTCCAGGTTCAGTATCTCCATTCAAAGACGAAACATTTAAACCAACTCTAAATCCGTAAGATAACTCTTGGGCATTCATACTTTCCGACCATGTAAAAAACAAAGCCACTACCAAAATAATTACTCGTGTCATATTTTTATTTTTTTTCGTTGAACGTTGAACGACTGACGTTTTACGTTCTCTAAAATGATGAATATTTTCTGTTAAAAAAAAGCAAAGATAGTATTCCAACTAAGAACTTACAATAGTATTTATTCTAAATAAATTAGTTGGGGGAAAGGTCTAAATTTCAACCTCCAAAATCTTTTTCAAAATAATTCGGTGTTCTTCGATATTTTCTCTTGGCTCAAATTTGATAATTTTAAAATTATTTTTAAGAGCAAAAATGAGCATTCCTTGATGTTTATTTCTAGTTTTTAAAATAACGTTTTGAAAACCATTTTGTGTAATCCAAGTTTCTTGTTTTTTTGCCAAGGCATCAGCAATTCCTTTTTGTCTAAAATCAGGAAGGACGCCTCCCATCCAAGTGTAGAAATTTATACCATCTTGAAATTTATCATAACCAACTTTAAAACCAACCATTTTTTTATCAGCATAAGCAATCAAAATCAAATATTTTTTTCCAGTCATCCTATTTTCATAAACTTCTTTTTGATGAGGATTCTCCAATTCTGGAATTTGATTCGAAACAGAAACCGCATCTTCAATACTTCCTTTTTTTATTTGAAAACTGAAATGAGTATTTTGCATCAATTACTTAAATTTTCTTTTTCTTAAACAATATATTTTTGAAAAAAAAGTCCCTCAAAAAAATGATTATTTGGATCATCTCAATTTATGTCCTAGCCATAATTGGAATTTATGCGTTACAAAAATATATTATTTTTCAACCTGATAAATTACCATTGAATTATCAATTTGTTTTTGAAAAACCATATCGAGAATTATTCATAAAAACAGTTGATAGTGAGACGTTGAACGCATTATTGTTTCAAACGGATTTACCGCTCAAGGGGTTGGTAATTTATTTTCATGGCAATGCAGATAATTTGCAGCGATGGGGAAAATTTTATTCAGATTTTACTTCGAGAGGTTATGATATTTTGATGGCTGACTTTCGAGGTTTTGGAAAAAGTACCGGGAAACCTGATGAGCAGAAATTCTATCAAGATGCTCAATTAATTTATGATCATATTTTTGATGTAGCGGATAAATATAAAAGAAACGAAATCATTATTTATGGTCGATCGTTGGGATGTGCGGTTGCTTCAAATTTGGCGATGAAAGTGGAAGCTCAAAAAGTTATCCTAGAAACGCCATTTAAAAATATTAATAATTTGATGAGAACCAATAGTAGGATTCTCTTTTTACCATTTGATTTTAAATATAAATTTCCAAATGACGAACATTTAATGAAAATTCAAAAACCAATTTATATTTTTGCAGGAACAAAAGATATTGTGGTTCCTAATAAATCTACGGAACAATTAAAACCATTTTTAAAACCTTCGGATCAATACATCGACATCGAAGGTGGAGGACATAAGAATTTAAGTACATTTAAAAAATATCAACAAGCATTAGATGCTATTTTGCAATGAGTAAGAAAAATAAGCTTCAAAAATTCGCCGACATTTTAACCTTTCCAAATGTCTATGAAAATATCGATCCGAGGAATCCTGAACTCTCTGGATTAAATGGAGAAATTGTAGACTTGAAAGGAAAATGGAGTGAAAAACATTTTAAAAATAACAACCCAATTGTCTTAGAATTGGCTTGCGGAAAAGGACATTACACACTTGGTCTGGCAGAACGGTTTCCCAACAAAAACTTTATTGGCGTAGATATCAAAGGTGCTCGGATTTGGAAAGGTGCAAAAATTGCGATGGAGAATAATATCGACAATGCTGCTTTTTTTCGAACTCGAATAGAGCAGATAGAATTATTTTTTGAAAAAGATGAAGTGGATGAAATTTGGATAACTTTCCCTGATCCATTTTTAAAAGATAGCAAAGCGAATCGAAGATTAACTGCTTCATCTTTCTTACATAGATATCGCAATATCTTAAAAGAAGACGGTATCGTGAATTTAAAAACAGATTCGCCTGAGTTGTACCAATTCACATTGGAGACCTTGAAAAAAGAAACTTCATTTGAGTTGTTGTATCATGATGATGATATTTATTCAAAACCACTTCCTGTGGATGCTTTGGAATTAAAAACGGAATATGAAGGGATGCACTTAGCGAAGAATTTGACGATTAAATATGTGAAGATAAAGGTGTGAAAAATAATAAAAAAGCCTCGAACATTTCGTTCGAGGCTTTTTTATTGAATGACAAATTCATAGTTCCCTTTCCTGGTTTTATAAAAATACTCACCTAGTATAAATTTTAATAAACCTAAACAAACTATTATAATCTATTATATTAGAGTTATTTCTAAAAACAAAACTGATGAATCAAAAAAAAGCTACTCTAATTTATTTTTGGATATTTACCTTGATTTTGGGAAACTGGAGTTGTAACAATTCAATTACAAAATATGAAGGTGATATATTAATCCAGAATATCAATATTATTGATGCAAAAAATGGCCTTCAAAAAGAGATGGATATAGTCGTTAAAAATGACAAAATTCAAATGGTTAACCCACACCAAAAAGAGTTTAGTTTTTCAGGCAATATTACTATTGATGGAAATGGAAAATTTTTAATTCCAGGACTATGGGATGCTCATGTTCATTTTGCTTACCTCACAGAATTAGCTCCTTCTATGTTCAAACTGTTTTTGGTGAATGGAGTGACAAGTGTCAGAGATACTGGTGGAAAATTAGATTTAGTGAAACCGTGGAAAGATGCAGCAGAAAAAGACCCTCAAAATTCACCACGAGTAAAAATTGCTGGACCATTATTAGATGGTGTTCCAGTTGTTTATGATGGAAGTGGACCAAATAGGCCTCCTCTTGGTACAGGTGCAAAAAACCCAGAAGAGGGAATAAAATTAGTAGATCAATTTTTTGATGCTCAAGTAGATTTAATCAAAGCTTATGAAATGCTAAGCCCTGAAACCTTTGCAGCTGTTGCTGCTCGTGCCAAGGAAAAAGGATTAAAAGTAACAGGCCATGTTCCATTAAGTATGGATGTGATAAGTGCTTCCAATGCAGGTCTAAATAGTATGGAGCATCTTCGAAACTTAGAAATGTCTATTGCTAAAGATGCAGATAAATTATTATTAAAAAGACGAGAAATGTTAGTAGCAGGGAAAAATGATCAAGGAGGAATCCTTAGATCTAGAATGCATCAAGCGCAAAGAATGCATGCTGTTCAAAATCAAGATCCTCTAAAACGAAAAGAAGTTTTAAGTGTTTTAGCAAAAAATAATACCTGGCAAATTCCAACATTAACGATAGCAACAGCTGGAACAAATGCAGTTTTTGCTCGCCCTGAATGGAGAGCTAACTACAAATACCTTCCAGATTCTCTAGGAAACCAATGGATGGAATCTTCTATAAAATATGCGGAAAACTCACCCGACCAAAATGCGAAAGATTACACAAAATGGGCAGAAGAAATGGTAAAACATCTTTCCGAAGCTAATGTGGGAATCATGGCAGGAACAGATTGCCCTATTTTCTTTTTGACTCCTGGTTATAGCCTGCATGAGGAACTTAGACTTTTAGTCAAATCTGGATTGACTTCTTTGGAAGCTATCAATGCAGCGACACTTCGTCCTGCTCAATATTTTAATTTAGAAAATGAATTGGGGACAATCGAAAATGGAAAGTTAGCAGATTTATTAATTTTGGATGAGAATCCATTGGATGATATTCGAAATACTCAAAAGATTAACGCTGTTTTTAAAAATGGAAAATTATTTGATCGAACTGCTTTGGATGAGATGTTAAAAGATCTTGAAGAGAATTAGTATTTATTGGGATTTTTCTGTTTGAAAATTCCTAAAAAAAAAAGCCTCGAACTTAATATTCGAGGCTTCCTCTGTTTGTGTGACTCGGAGAGGTAGCCCCAGTAAAGATTCAAATACTTACCAATCCACAGATAGTACATTGTCGAAAGAAATGATTGAAGAGTTCTGATAAATATTATTTTTAGGGAAAGTAGTATACCCCTCATTTGCTGCAAAAGTTTTTATTACCATATTGAGTGGTTTCGAATTATCCAAATCCTTTTTTGGTATAGAAATGTTCCAAACAATATGATTGTTAGGAGATAAAGAGGAAGAGGTAAAAGTGCTGTTCAAGTCTGCATCCGAATCAAAAATACCACAACCTGAAATCGTTATACTATCAATGAGATAAAAAGTACAAATTTCATTAAAATCTAAAATACCTATACCCCAGTCGAAATCTTCGTCAATAATTCCGTTGGCATTTTTATCAATCCAAATTTTTATCAAGTCTATGTTAGGAAAATTTCCCATCAGATTATTAGTTGTATCAGATAGGACTTCAATTGTTAGTTCAAGGTTATCATTAGTTTCTATTACTGTGATATTGTGTGTTTGGTCATTAACCAAAGTTGTGCTAATATGAGGTTCGTTATTATCTTTACAACTTGTAAGTAATGCCAATAATGTTAAAATAAAACCTAATAATAAATGATTAAATTTCATAAGTGGAATTTTTTGTTTAGTGAAGTAGTAAAAAGGATTTAATTCTCAAATTAGTGAGGTTCTATATATTTGAACCTGAAAATGAACGAATTGGGTGTCTGAACATTTACCTTTTTGAAAAAAAATGACTCAACTCGATTTAACAAGATTAAAACTCGATGAAATACTTTTGGATAAATTGGAATAAAAAATTCCATATGTAAGAGTTTTATTATTTGTGGCCCATTCCATTTTTCTAAAAAAAATCATCCCTCTTGCAACATCTTTTCAAACTTTCTTGTTACACCAACTTATAAAATATACCTTTGCAAAAAATTAGATTTCTATAACGGTTTTTAAACTGAATTTGATGAGTGATCAAATAAAACACGAGTGTGGAATCGCAATGATTCGCTTGCTCAAACCTTTAGAATACTATCAAGAAAAATACGGCACTTCGCTGTACGGCATGCAAAAACTGCAATTGCTGATGCAAAAAATGCGAAACCGTGGACAAGACGGGGCAGGAGTAGCGACCATAAAATTAAATCCCAAACCTGGGAAAAGATATATCAGCCGCCGCCGAAGCAATAGTCCACAATATCTCAAAGATGTTTTTGAAGGAATTTATGAACGCTTTCGAGAACTTCCCGCTAAAAAATTAAACAATCCAAAATGGCTTAAAGCGAATCTTCCCTACACTGGTGAGTTACTTATGGGACATTTGCGCTATGGAACTCATGGTGTAAACACGATCGAAACGTGTCACCCATTTTTGAGACAAAATAATTGGATCAGCCGGAATCTTGTTGTTGCAGGAAATTTCAATTTGACCAATGTGGATGAGCTATTTGAAGAATTAGTTACTTTGGGACAATATCCAAAGGAAAAATCTGACACGGTGACGGTGATGGAAAAGATTGGACACTTCCTTGATGATGAAGTGTTACGGTTACATGCTTGGCACAAAACTGATAATATTTCTACAGAGGAATTGAATGATCTGATTATTAGAAATATGGATGTTCAGCGCGTACTCAAAAGAGCTAGCAAAAAATTTGATGGAGGTTATGTGATGGGCGGAATGATTGGACATGGAGATGCATTTTTGATGCGAGATCCGAATGGAATTCGACCAGCTTATTTTTTCCAAAATGAAGAAGTAGTTGTGGCAGCATCAGAACGACCTGCGATTCAAACTGCTTTTGATATACATTTCAGTAAGGTTCAAGAACTAAAGCCAGGTCATGCTTTGATAATAAAGCGAGATGGTGATGTTTCTGAAAAACCATTTGTTCCGGCTGCAGAAAGAAAGTCTTGTTCGTTCGAGCGAATTTATTTTTCAAGAGGAACGGATAAAGAAATTTATGAAGAACGAAAAAAATTGGGAGAAATTCTCGCAGACGAAGTTTTACAGGCAGTAGATTATGATTTTAAAAATACAGTTTTCTCTTACATTCCGAATACGGCAGAGACTTCATTTTTAGGTTTAGTGAAAGGGGTAGAAAGTAGATTGAATGATTTGAAGCGAGATAAAATCATGAGTCTCAATGGCGAATTGAAAGATAAAAAATTGCAGAAATTATTATCACTCACAGCGCGGGTAGAAAAAATTGTAGTGAAAGATGCGAAGCTTCGAACCTTTATTGCAGCTGATAACGATCGAGGTGCTTTGGTTTCTCATATATATGATGTGACTTACGGAGTAGTGAAAAATGAGAAAGATAATTTGGTTTTAATTGATGATTCGATAGTGCGAGGAACAACTTTGCGGGACAGTATCATTCAAATGGTTTCGAGATTGCGACCAAAAAAAATCGTAATTGTTTCTTCTGCTCCCCAAATTAGATTTCCAGATTGCTACGGAATTGATATGTCAAAAATGAAAGAGTTTGTGGCATTTCGAGCACTTGTGGAATTATTGGAAGAGACGAATCAAGAACATCTTTTGGAAGAAGCTTATCATCGGTGCAAAGCGCAAGAAGCTTTGCCAGCAGAGCAAGTGACAAATGAAGTAAAATCACTTTATGATAGTTTTCCTTACGAAACTATTTCTAAAAAAATTGCTCAAATCATTACACCGAAAGGAATCAAACCAAAAGTAGAAGTGATTTATCAGCCAATCGAGAATTTGAAGATTGCTTGTCCTGGACATACAGGCGATTGGTACTTTTCAGGAAATTATCCAACGCCAGGAGGGAATCGGATTGCAAATCGAGCGTTTATAAACTATATGGAAAAAAGTGATGTGAGAGCATATTAAACTTTTTTCAAAAAAAATAAAAAAGCATGACTTGTTAAAAGTTGTGCTTTTTTTATTTTTAAAAAAGTAAAAAATAGCTTTTATAATATTAAATCTTACAAAGTAATTCAGCTGCTTCCGTCAATAAGTTTTCCGTTTTCGCAAAACAAACTCTCACAATTTTTTGATTCGTTTTTTTAGCATAAAAAGCAGAGACTGGAATCACAGCTACTCCATATTCGGCAGTCATTTTTTTTGCAAACTCAAATTCATCTTCATCGCTTATTTCAGAGTAGTCAACTAATTGGAAGTAAGTTCCTGAACATTTGAGTGGACGAAATTTTGAATCTTTTATTTTTTCCAAAAAGAAATCTCGCTTCTTTTGATAAAAATTATTTAGCTCTAAATAAGTAGAATCATCTTCTAAATATTCCGCAATGGCATATTGAACAAATGAATTGACACTAAAAACATTAAACTGATGTACCTTCCGAAACTCTTTCATTAAATGTTCAGGTCCAACGCAATAACCCATTTTCCAACCTGTAGCGTGAAATGTTTTTCCAAAAGAATAAACAGCTAAACTGCGCTGAAATAATTTTGGAAAACGCAAAACACTTTGATGTTTTTCTCCATCAAAAATCAAATGCTCATAAACCTCATCACTCAAAACAATCAAATCATGCTCCTCTGCAATTTTTTCAATTGTTTTTAAATCTTCTTCTAACAATATACTTCCGGTCGGATTATGAGGTGTATTGAAAATTAGCATTCGAGTTTTCGAAGTGATTAATTTTTCCAATTCATTCCAATCAATTTTAAAATCAGGTGCTCTCATTTCGTAAGGCACCACTACTCCTCCACAAACTTCAATAGATGGGCCATATGAATCATAAGCAGGTTCAATAATAATAACTTCATCTCCTGATTTTATAAAAGCGGTGATTGCGGTAAAAAGAGCTTGTGTTGCCCCTGCGGTTATTGTAATATCTGTTTTGGGATTAATAGATGCACCGTAGAGTTTTTTAATTTTGCCAGCGAGTTTTTCTAACAATACATTTGCGCCACCCATTGGAGCATATTGATTGAATCCATCTTGTAAATATTTGTTGACCAAATTTTTCAACTCAGGAGCGCAATCAAAATTGGGAAACCCTTGGGATAAATTTATTGCCTGATGCTCATTAGCGAGTGAAGACATGACAGTAAAAATAGTAGTACCGACGTTGGGAAGTTTGGATTGAATTTTCATTTTATGAAGAGTTGACTAATTGTATTTTTCAAAAACAGTAGAAATAACTTTTGCCAATTTATGATCTTTTTCAGTTACAGTATTTCCTGCATCGTGAGTAGTTAGATGAATTTCAACTGTATTATAAACGTTACTCCAATTAGGATGATGACCTTGTTTTTCGGCATAAAAAGCAACTTCAGTCATAAAGCCAAATGCTTCTATAAAGTTTTTAAATTTAAATGTTGCTTGAAGTTTGTTGTTTTCTTCTTTCCACATAATTTATTAATTGTTAATGTTGAATGGTTAATTCCATGGTGGTACTTTCCATAAAAAAAGATGTTACCTCCTAACGAAGATAACACCTTTTTTTATTGGTGAACGATTAACGATTAACTATGAATAGTGAGCGACGAAAAAGTAATTAACCGTTCACCGTTAATCATTCGCCGTTATTTAAAACTCCAATCATATGTATCTAAATCAGAAATACATGATGTTAAAAGAGAAATACAATCAGAAATATCTTCTTTGTTGGCCATTTCGATAGTTTGATGAATGTATCGAGTTGGGATAGAAATGGCTCCAGTAATCGCACCTTTTTTTCCATAGCGTTGGATACCTCCTGAGTCTGTTCCGCCAGCAGGAAGTACTTCTGGTTGCCAATTAATTTTATGATTATTGGCAGTTGTTTTCATATATTCGACCATTCGGTAATCAGAAATGACAGAACCATCTTTGATTTTGATTGCAGCACCTTCGCCAAGTTCAGTTACCATTTCGTGAGGACTTGCGCCAGGCACATCAAAGGCAATAGTTACATCTAATGCGAAACCAAAGTCAGGGTCAATATGATGTGCAGATGAAATTGCTCCACGAAGTCCTACTTCTTCTTGAACGGTAAATGCAGCATAAATATCATAAGGAACTTCTACGTCTTTTAGTTTTCTCAAAGTTTCTAACAATATGTACACGGAAACTCGGTTGTCTAAAGATTTACTATTGACACACTCACCCATTTCTATTAACTCTCTTTCCCGAGTGATAGAGTTTCCAACAGAAATATATTTATCTACTTCCTCTTTTTTCATTCCAGTATCAATAAAATATTCAGTAGTCGGAAGAGGTTTTCCTTTTTCTTCTGCTTTCATCAGGTGAACAGGTTTACAACCCATTACTCCAATGATATCTTTTTTTCCATGAATAATTACTCGCTGAGAAGTTAAAGTCTTGGCATCAAAACCACCTAAGGTATCAAACCGGATAAATCCATTTTTATCAATATGTGTTACCATGAATCCGATCTCATCTATATGAGCAGCGACCATAACACGTTTGTCTCCTTTTCCTTTTTTTAGGGCAATCACACTACCCATTGCATCGACAGTAACCTCATCTACGAGAGGTGTTACTTCTTTGATGACGAGTTCTCTAATTTTTTGTTCATATCCGGGAGCACCTGGTGCTAAACATATTTTTTTTAATAAACTTACGTTAATCATCTAGTTAGTTTTTTAAGTTGCTAGGCCTGACAAGCCACATGAAAAGTGTTGTTTAGTTGTTTTAGCAGGATACGGTTAGTGGATTGGAAAGGGTTAATTCCCATTTGAGGGGCGAAGTTACCATTTTTTATATTGGAGAATAAAAAGTTTGTAAAATAAAATGTATAAAATTGCGGAATAATTTGGGATAAATTAACGAGTTAAAATGTATTAAAAATATATTTAATGTCATTATTGAAAAAATTTGCGGGTGAGACGGTAATTTATGGGTTGGGAAGTGTACTTCCAAGGGTGTTATTATTTGCATTGACTCCAATCTTGACCAGGATTTTAGGAGAAGGAGAATATGGAAATCATGCTGTAATGTACGCATTTGCAGCATTGTCACTAGTATTTTTCACCTATGGGATGGAAACAGCTTTATTTCGGTTTGGTAGTAAAGATGGGCAATTGAATAAAGTTTTTAGCACAGCGGCGATTTCATTATTAGTGACGACGATTGTTTTTGCAGGAGTATTGTTATTTTTTTCTGATTCAATTGCGGTGTTTCTAGAGCAAAAAGGTCAGGAAAGATTTATTCGTTGGTTTATTTATATAACTGCTTTTGATGCATTGGCAGCTTTGCCTTTTGCAAAATTAAGGTTGGAAAATAGACCAATTCGATTTGCAGTAATTAAAATACTGAGTGTTCTAATTAATATTTCAATTATCCTTTTCTTTTTATTGGTTTGCCCATTTTTGATAGAAAATGGCTTTGATTGGTTTGCTACAATTTATGAAGAAGGAAAACAATTAGATTATGTTTTTATTGCCAATTTGGTGGCTAGTGCTTTAGTATTTTTGATTTTATTTAGAAATTTCTTCAGCTTCAATTGGGAGTTTGATTTCCAGCTTTGGAAAAAAATGTTGGCGTATTCTTGGCCACTTATTTTAGTTGGTTTTTCAGGAGTGGTGAATCGACAATTGGATAGAATCTTTTTAGTAAAATGGTTGCCTACAAATGGAGATGAACTTACTGGAATTTATAATGCGAGTGTGAAAATTGCAGTATTGATGAGTCTATTTATTACTGCTTTTAATTATGCAGCAGAACCTTTCTTTTTTAAAAATGCGAATCGTGCAGATGCAAAACCCATCTATGCACAAATAGGACATGCGTTTTCAATAGTAGGTAGTTTGGTTTTTTTAGGGATTATGTTGTACATGGATTTGGTGCAATTGATTTTGGGAAAAAACTTTAGAGCTGGTTTGGAAATTGTTCCAATTTTATTGGTTGCCTATTTCTTCTTAGGTCTTTTTTATAATTTTTCCATTTGGTATAAATTAACTGATCGAACAAAAATCGGTGCATGGATTTCGATTGGAGGGGCGATAGTGACGATTGTAATTAATTATCTGTTTATTCCAACGCTTGAAATAAAAGCACCTGCTTATGCGGCATTAGCTTGTTTTGCATTCATGGCAACTACAAGTTATTTTATTGGAAAAAAATACTATCCGATTGATTATCCGATTGGAAAAATGTTGACTTATATTTTTGTAGCAGTAGGCGTATTTTATTTAAGTGAAATTATTCGCCCTTATTTAGGCGAAAATATCTTTAAAATCCTTTTTGTAAATACGTTGTTATTTTTTGGGTATTTGGGTGGGTTTTATCTTTTGGAGAAAAAGACTTTGAGGAAATTGATGGGGTGATTTTTGCGATTTTGGAGAATAGCTTACCGGGGAGACTCGGAGAGTCGTCCTACTAACCGACGAAGTTTACTAAAAACCAATCAGTAATTTTTTGTCTATTTTTGATAAAAAGAACAAATAAAGCGATCATTGCGAAGATAAAAACGAGTTTAAAATTTCGTTTATCTCGATTGTATTTTTCTCTTCTACTTTTATATATTTTTCTATTGACTGCCATTTCTTATTTAATTTTTTTTTGATAGTTATTAATTAACCATTCACCGTTAGTTTTATCCTTTATGTCTTTCCCAGTAATTCTGGTCTTCAATTTCATCTAATAGTTGGAGATAATTGATGAATCTTAACTCACTAATTTCCCCTTTTTCAACTGCTTCTTTTACTGCACAATGTGGTTCATTTCGATGGGTGCAGTTACCAAATTTACAATCATGAGATACTTGAAAAATTTCTCTAAAATTATGAACTACATCCATTGGTTTTAAATGATTGAATCCCAATGTTTTAATTCCTGGAGAATCAATAATTGCTCCACCAAAATCTAATTGAAACATTTCAGCAAATGTCGTAGTGTGTTGTCCTTTACCTGAGTAATCAGATAATTCGAAAGCTCGAAGATCTAAATGAGGCTGAATGGAATTAACCAAAGTTGATTTCCCAACACCCGATTGACCTGCAACTAAAGTAATTTTATCTTTTAAAACTGCCTTAAAATTTTCCCTACCAATATCGTCAGTTGCTGAAACTAAAACAACCGTATAACCGATGTTTTCATAAATTGCTTTCATGTAATCGAACATGGCGAACTCGTCTTCTCCGTACAAATCTGCTTTATTAAAAACAATAACAGTAGGAATATTATAAGGTTCTGTCATCAGTAAAAAACGATCTATAAAACCTTGTTTCAACATCGGTTCAATAATCGTGACAATAACCATCGCTTGGTCAACATTCGCAGCGAGTAGATGTAAAAAATGTTTTTTTCGAGGAGATTGTCGAATGACATAATTTCGACGAGGTAAGATTTTTTTGATGAGAGCAGTTCCTTCGACTTCATCTTCAATTTCGATCTGTACCTCATCACCAACTGCAACAGGATTGGTCACTTTCATGCCATCCAATCGAAATTTCCCCATGATTCGACATTTCCATTCTTCCTCATTTTCGAGTCTGACTTGGTACCAACTTCCTGTTGATTTTATGACTATTCCTTTTTGCAAATTTTATTTTTTTATGAGTCGTCGTAGCAGGACTTTCTAAGTCCCGTATATTTTATTGGACTTGGAAAGTCCTTCTACGGTTATGCTACGTGATTAAGTTCGTGAACTGCTGCTGACATTTCTTTAATCAAATTCGGATCTTTTTCAATCGCATTTCCAACTACGATAACATCCGCTCCAGCTTTGACATTTTGATAAGCTTTCTCTGGCGTTCGAATTCCTCCTCCGACAATCAATGGAATATTTACTGCAGAACTTACAGCATGAATCATTGATTCCGAAACAGGATTGATTGCACCACTTCCAGCATCCATATAAATTAATTTCAATCCTAGCATTTCTCCCGCCAATGCCGTGCACAATGAAATATCATCTTTCATAGCTGGAATTGGGTAAGTGTTACTGATGTAGGAAACACTTGTTGGGATGCCACCATCGATTAACATATAACCTGTAGAAATAATTTCCAAAGGACTCATTTTTAAGTAAGGAGCAGAAATTACATGTTTTCCAATCAACAAATCGGCATTTCGGCCTGAAATCAAGGAAAGGAAAAGTAAAGCATCTGCACGATAACTGAGTTGAGTAGAATTATTTCCAGGGAATAAGATCAATGGAATATCGCACGTTTTTTTAATTGTTTGAAGTGTATGATCTAACATATTATTAACAACCAAACTTCCTCCGATAAAAAAATAATCAACCTTTGCTTCGATAGAAAGGTTCACGATGTCTTGCAAATTTTTAAGGCTACCTTTGTCTGGGTCAATTAAAACCACAAATTTTTTTTCGCCTTTTTGCTTCGCTTCGGTTAGAGATTGATAAATTTGGTGCTCCATGTAATCGGTAATTGTTTTCGCAAAGATAGAGTTATAATTCTGATTTTTGAACGAATGATTTTCAAATGTCGAAAACACATGAGAATTATTTGTATTTAAAAAGTACTTAATCAATATTTAAAATTTGGAAGAGAAAAAAGATTTTACGGAAAAAACAACGGAACTCATCGTTCGAGATTTCGAAATGGTCATTGGTGATAAAAAACCAACAGAGCAAGAATTATTTGAAATGTTGTCAGATCAAGTGGCATATATGATGCAATATCGATTGGATTTTTTGTTGAGTTTGATGTATCGGTTGGACATTGATGAAGAAAAAATAAGGACGGCACTTTCTCCAAAAGCGTTGATTGCACCCAATGTTGGATTAGCGCATTTGATTTTGGAAAGGCAAAAGTTACGGATCAAAATTAAGCAAGAATATGGAAAAAGGGAGTTGGAAGACTTAGAAGATGGTCTAGAGTTTTAGTGGTTGTTGACTGTAGTCGGCAGCAATAATTTTAGAACCGACTAAAGTCAGTTGCTACGATGTCATTTTTCTAAATTCCATTCTCTCCTCTTCCGTCAATCTATATTTTTCTTTAAACATTTCTTCCGAAGGTCGAACCAATAAAAAAACACCAAACCCGATAAAAAATAAAAGCAAAAAGAAATAATTCTGCTCTAGATAATAGAAAATGATACAAACCAAATTTGCTCCTTCTAACAATCCACTTCTCAAAATAATGCTACTTCGATAATGTTCTAATTTTGAATGAAGCCCTCCTCTGATACTTTTGGCTTCATCTATTCTTTTTGAAAATAAAATAGAACTAACAGTTATACTGCCCAACATTAAAACGGGTGCTATCAAATAAAAAGGACTACTCATCTCCCAGCCGAAAGATATCTCAGAACCTATCATCAAATAGCTAATAACGAGAGCGATTAATACTTGTCCAGCAAGGAGAGCATAGTAAAAAATGTAAATTGATTTGAATTCATTTTGGGTAGAAACTCTTTCGGTAGCCATGCTTTTTTAGTTTTTAGTTTTTGAAAAAAAGAAACCCCCAACAGGTGGGTTGAGGGTTTCTTTTTTTTTGTATGAAAATTAATGCTTAGTCGATACCGTGCATCATCTTCTTCATAAATCCTTTTAACAAAATTAGTATAACACCTGCACCAATTGGAATAAGTGTAAAGATTAAAAAGAAGGTAGACATACTGTTAGACGCAACAATTTGATCAATAAAACTACCTGTCATACCACCTGCCCAGTTAGCTATAAAGTTGGCGATAAACCAAACTCCAAACATTAATCCGATCAATCGAACTGGAGCTAACTTACTTACATAAGAAAGTCCAACTGGAGATACACATAATTCACCTGCGGTGTGGAAAAAGTAGGCAAGAACTAACCAAATCATACTAACTGAAGCTGTTTTTGCACCTTGTGGGATACCATTTGCTCCCCATGCTAAAATACCAAATCCTAATCCAAGAATCATTAAGCCCATCGCAAATTTGATTGGTCCTGAAGTGATGATTCCTTTTTCCCAAAACTTAGAAACAGCTGGAGCCAAAGTAATGATAAAGAAAGAGTTAAGAATAGAAAACCATGAAGCAGGAACTTCTGTTTCTGCACCTTGAAATTGTCGAGCTAACATCCAAATTGCTAATCCCCAAATAATTACAAAACTAAATCCAAGAATAATATTGGATGTACTGATTTGACTAAAAGTTACATTAAATAACTTAAATAAAACCCAAGTAATTACACCAAGTGATCCTAGAGTTAATACAGCATTGACGACTTTAAATATCATTGCACCACTTCCTACTAAATCTCTATTAGTATAATCATTTGCAAAGATTGTCATAGAACCACCTGCTTGCTCAAATGCCCACCAAAAGAAAATGGTAAAGAAAGTTAAAATGATAATAACCCAAACTCGATCTTTTTCTACTTTAGTTAAGGATGGATCAGTTACGATAAAACCTACAATAGCTGTAACCGTACCAAATAAAAAAGGAGGGATGTAATTTTTATTAACAACACTTAAAAGTGGAGCAGCAGCATCTTTTGGAATTAAAAAATAGATAATAGCAGCTATTACTAAACCTATAGCTGCCCACATACCAAGTCTTGAACTACCACCTTCATTACCTGAAACATTTGAGGATTCAACGTTTTCTTCTACTGTTTCTTTTTTAGGTGTTAATCCAATATCACCAAAAATACTTTGTGCAAACCAAAATTGTAACATTCCTAATAACATAAAAACACCTGCCAAACCAAATCCGTAACTCCACCCAATATTTTCACCAATGTATCCGCATAATAAAATTCCTAAAAATGCTCCTGCGTTAATTCCCATATAAAATATAGTATAAGCAGAATCCTTTTTAGATTCATCATCTTTATATAGTTGTCCAACCATTGAAGAAATATTTGGTTTGAATAACCCATTTCCGATAATCAAACAAGTTAGACCAGCATAAAAGAAAGCAGGAATTGCCTCTATAGCCATACATGCATGTCCAACTGCCATAATAAATGCACCTAGCACAACAGCTTTTCGATATCCCATTATTTTATCAGCTATAATACCACCCAATAAAGGAGTCAGATATACTAGTCCTGTGTAAAGGGCATAAAGCTCTAATGCATTACTTCTTTCCCATCCATAACCGCCATCCATAAGAGACGATGTGAGGAAGAGAACTAACAATGCTCTCATACCATAATAAGAAAATCGTTCCCACATCTCGGTGAAAAACAATACAAATAAACTTGCTGGGTGGTCAAGGATTAATTGATCCTTAACTAGCGAGTCTCCAAACTTGTCTGCCATTTTTTAATTTTTTAATTAAACAAAAGTTGATTTTTCGGACTAAAAATAGATTTTTTAAAAGAAAAATATGTAAGAATTACTAATCTATTTTAAATCAATGAAAATCAACAATTGTGGAAATGAGTTATAAATCACAAAAAAACGGAAGAGAGTTCATCCTCTTCCGTTCTGTATTCTAGTATTTTTTATTAATGTCCAGTTTCTACATCGATATCTTCCGCACCATGGATTAGTCTTTTTAGTGGTTTTAAAATAGCAATAAATAATAAACCAATAATTACAGTAAAGAATGTTATCCCTAAGAAAATGGTATACTCTCCAAAATCACTTGCAGCTTCTCCTACGATACCAGCTACCTTATTTCCTAATCCTGATGCAGCGAAATAAACCCCCATCATTAATGATGCATATTTTACAGGAGCTAATTTTGTGATAAATGAAAGCGCTACTGGTGATAAACATAATTCTCCAATCGTATGGAATAGATAAGCCATCACTAACCAAATCATACTTGAAGATCCATTTTTTTCAAATTCCATGGCAGCAAAAACCATGAATACAAATCCAAGACCCATGATAATAATACCGACTGCCATTTTGAAAATGGAAGAAGCTTCTTTGTTTTTTAATTTTCGTTTTGCCCAAACACTTGCTACTCCTGTCGCAAATAAAATAATAAATCCAGCATTTAAACTTTGGAACATCACAGTTGGAACTGTCCACCCAAATAAAACTCTATCAGTTTTTGAGTCAGTATATAAATTCATCAAACCACCTGCCTGTTCGAATGCACCCCAAAATATAATTACCATAATAAACGAAAGAAGTAAAACCATAAATCGATCTTTAAAGATCTGAGATTCAAGGTCTCTATAAATCATCATTAACATAGCGACAACGCCAGTTATGAATAGAAATAGTAAACCATATGCCCAATCGAATTTATACCATCCAAAAGCAGAAACTAAAAGTAAACCAATAGTAATATATAATTGAGTAGTCGTTTTTAGTAAGTTGCCAAAAAGTTGAGGAACTGATGCTTCTGTTTTTCTTTCTTCTTCTGGCAGTAAATTACCAACATGAGTCAAGTGTTTTTGTCCCCAAACATAAACAACTAAACCTGCTAACATTGCAATACCTGCTAACCCAAAACCTGCATGCCATCCCCATCTCGCGACTACTAATCCAACAGTCATAGTTGCTAATAATGAACCTAGATTAATACCGATATAAAAAATATTAAATCCTTTGTCTCTTCTAATATCTCCAGGTTTGTAAAGACCACCTACCATTGTTGAAATATTAGGCTTCAATAAACCAACACCAGTAATGACTAATCCTAACCCAGTATAATAAGCCCAAACAGCATCAATAGCTAATATTCCATGTCCCATACAAAGAATGATCGCTCCATAGAGAACTGCCTTTTTTTGACCGATTAATTTATCAGCAATGATTCCGCCAGGAATTGATGCAACATAAACTAGCATAGTGTACCATCCATATAAACCGATAGCTTCTTTTTCAGTCCACTCTAATCCTATTCCATTTTCATGGGCAGCTGTTGCAGTCATATATAAAACAAGAAGTGCTCGCATCCCATAATAGGAAAAACGCTCCCACATTTCTGTAAAAAATAGAACATAAAGTCCAACGGGATGTCCCCACAGCTGCTGCTGATTATCTAAATCTTTTGTATTCATTTTCAATATTTAAGTTTGTTAAAGTTGATTTGGTGGTCTAAAAATAGATTTTTTAAAAGAAAAACTTGTTAAAATAGGACGTCTATTCTAGTTATCGGAAAGTTAACTACATTAAAAAGGAAAGGTTAAACTTTGAAAAGATGCATAATCCCTTGAGAAAGATTATAAAACTGAGCTTCTGGAAAACGAATTGATAATCGCTGAATCGCCAATTGACTTCGAATACCTCGTTTGCAATAAATCACAATTGGTTGAGAAAAATCTAACAAATCTGTTTTTCTAAAAATAGATTGAAGTGGAATTAATTGGCCTCCAATATTGTAAGATTGATGTTCGTCTGGTTCACGAACATCAATGAGTTGGAAAGGTTTATTAGCAGCTTTCCATTTTTGTAATTCTGAAAAAGTTAAATGATTCATATACACCCCCTGTCCCCTGAAGGGGAACGATTTGAAATTATTTAGTTAAAATTTTTCTTTGGGCAAAGATATATTTTTTGGATTGAAAGGAATGGTTTTCAAAATTTCATTAATCATCAATAGAACGTGGCCCTTCAGGTGAAACGGATTGAATTTTCGCATCCCAACCAAACCCACCTGCCATAAATTGGATCACTCTTAAAACTTCAGATCCTTGCTCTTCCGCTCGTTCAAATAATTTTTCTTCAATGGCTTTTTGTTTTAAAACTGCTTTCGCACTTTTATTTAACTGAGTAAAATCGTTAGGAGTAAAAGAGTTGAAAAAACTCTCATCTAAACTTCGATACTTGACATCATGTTCTATCGAAATAATTTCTGGATTTGGTAAGTTTCTGATGTATAAAATTTTATTTGTGGAGTCGACATCAATCGTAACTTTTTCTAAATCATAGCCTACTAAAACTTTTCCATACACTTCAATACTTGCCTTTTTTGAAAAAGTAAAATTAGTTGGAAGTGGTAAATATACAGTTACATTTCGATTGCTTTTTTCATCATAAATTTCTTGTAACTCTGCTTCGACAGTTACTAATTTACAAACGTCTTTTATATTTTGAAGTAAAACTGTGGCATCAGTTTCAGTTGTAGTTTCAGGTTCTTGATAATATATTCGAGCTGACCAAATTCCAAAAAGGAAAACACCTAACAATACAATTACATTTATTAATTTATTACTCATTAGTTTTTATTTTTTATAAATGTAAAATAAAAAGCTGCAAGAAACATATTTTTTCCCTTGCAGCTTTTTCATTTTTCGACGAACTAATCATTAAACTAATTCTTAGCAGTCATCTCATATTTTAATCCTTTGTAATTTTTCAAAACTGCTTTTACAGATCCAACACTAACTGGTGATTCGATCAAAAGTGGAATTCTATTTTTGTCATCAGAAACATAAACCATCATTTCTTCTCCTTCTTTGAATACTCTTCCTGAGACAACTTGTGGACTGAATTTGATGGTATTGAAACGTCCTTTTCCCTTAATTTTTTTGCGACTTTTTTTGCCTTTGTATTTTACATTGAGTGGCCAAACTTCTTTATCCATAAATATTTTTACTGGAAATTCTTCTCCTTCATCGTAACGCTCAAAATCAATATTTCGAGAATAATAAATTACCGAAAGCATATCGTGCATACACTCGCCAACATCGTATTCTTTCTTTCTTGCTTGGTCGCGAGTCTTACCTCGAAGACTACTTGCTTTTTTATTTTCTTGATCAAATTCAACTTTGTCGTACAACTTATATTTTCCTTCACTTACATCCCGAATAGATGTTTTTGGTAACAAAGAATTTTTATCAATATAAGTATCATAGTAATCTCTCACTTTAAAAAACCACTCATATGATTTGTAAGTTCGTCCTGCTACAGCTACGTGATATTGACCACCCATATCGTTCACTTTAAAAGTAACTTCACCAGCTGCTAACCACATTACGCCCCAGTTATAATATAATTTATAAGTGATCTCCTCACCTCCTTGAAATGTCTTGTTTTCCATGAAACAAGGTTCTACAACTTCTTTTTCTACATCGATAAGTGATAAATTAGTTGAAGTTGTATCTGTCTCAGTTGGTGGTACTGCAAACGCCATCGTACTGAAAATCAGCAAACTATATATTGTTATTTTTACCATTGATTTTTTCATATCCTAAAGATTGAAGTACATTAATTCTGACGATAAAGATCGTACCAATTAACGCAGGAATGATTAAATTTAGTACCCAAAGCGTAAAAGTACTGGCCAAGATTCCTATTTCATTTTCGCTTGAAAAGCCCCAAATTTCAAGAGCAATTTGCCCTCTTGCGAATAGATCCCAAATTGGAGGAAGAGGAATACTTGTTTGTAATAAAAAAATGGTTGCGATTCCAGCAAGGCCTTTGGTTATTGAGACGTTGATTCCAAAGAATTGTAACATAAAAAAATATTGTAAGGTATAAGTCGAGTATCTCAAAAAGGAATACATCAATGCGGAGGACAAAATTGAAGAGGAGTAGTTTCTCAAAACATTTACATGTTTGACAAATCGTTTTAGTTTATGTGCATATGGAATTCGTTTGACAATAGGAATGACTAAATCAATATTGTAAAAACAAAATAACATTAAACTTGTAAAGAGTATTCCAATAAAAAAAATACTCAACCAGATCCATTGATCAATTTCCAAAAACAAAAAAATAAAAAATAATAAACCAAGAATTCCACAACTCAACAAAACTAATAATTGACTAAAACTTCCGACTAAAGTTGCAATGACTGCTTTCCAATTATTTTCAGGTTTGACGAGTAAAATTCGTCCACCATATTCTCCGATTCGATTAGGTGTAAAAAGTGAAAAAGTGATTCCAGTCAAAACGCCTTGATAGGATTTCCAAAAAGATAAATTCTCAAAATCTTTAATGAGCACTTGCCACTTTAAAGTTTCAAAAGCCCAATTGACAGGAATTAAAATGATAGTGATGATGAGCCAATGAATATTATCAGAGGTTAAATTTAAGAGGAAATTTTTCCAAATCTCATCTGCGTTTTCTTTTGCAAAAACTTGGTAATAAATCACATAACTCAACAAAAAGACGACGACGACTTTTATAAAAATGTTGAAGTAGTTTCTGCGATTGTTTTTTTTCAAAAGAAGAATTTAATAAAAAAGGTTTTTGAATAAGGAATGTAACAATATATTTACGGAGTAATTAAGATGTCTTTTTCGTTAGTGTAAAATTCCGTCTCTGCTAAAATTACCAAATTCGGTTTTTGCTCTGCCTTTGATTGTTTTCGAACTAAATATATTTTAGCAGTTCCCAATTCAAGTTTACTTAAAAGTTTACTCGCTACATTTATTTTTGATAAACTTGTCCTTCCTTTTAATTCAAAACTTCTTGATTTGTTTTTGGCATCCTGAATTAAAAAAACAAGTGCTTCATTTTCGTTCAGAGGAGAACCGTTCCAAGATAAAGTTGCTCCTTTCGATTTGCTTATTTCTCCTTCAAATGAAAAATCTGAAATAGGATTTATCCCAACAATATGATCCGTTTTTCCTTTCAACGGGTCTTGAAATTGAAATTTATAAGTTTCTGAAAAAGGACCCTCATAGAATGCTTGATACCTAGTTCCGATTTTTGGAATATCTCGTTCTACCATATTTCCGTTATGGAAAAAAACCCCTTTTTCGATTTTGAGAGATTGAGCTTGTTGTTGCGTCATTCCATTTTGGAAAATAGCAGTAGCCTCAGTTTTATTTTGTGTTTGGAAAAAACGAACATAAAAGTTAGCAAAAGTAGACGGTTTTGATTTGTCAGATTTTTCTACTTTTGGTGCTTCTGCTTGGCAAGACATTAGAAAAGTAATGATTCCAAAAAATAGAGTTTGTGATATTTTTTTCATAATTCAAATTCAAGGTTAAAATTAAGGCGCAAATATAATTTTACTTTGATTAAAACTAAAAAGTATTAAAATTTTGAGGAATATGTTTTAGAGGATCTTTCAAATTTTTATATATTTAAATTTTGCTCCAAAATGAGGTAAAATACACCAAAAAAATGCGGTTAAAAATCATTTTTTGAAATATAATATTCTTGTTACCTTTGAGCGCAAATTTTTTACGAGCAAAAAACTTAATGAGAAAAGTATTAGTTACGGATGGAGTTCATCCACTTTTATTGGAAGGCTTAACAGCATTGGGTTTTCAATGTGATTATCATCCTAAAATTGGATTGGAGCGAGTACGAAAAATGGTCGCTGATTACGAAGGGATCATCATCAATAGTAAAGTTTTAATGGATAAGGCGATGTTGGATGCAGGTGTAAAACTCGAATTTATTGGAAGATTAGGCTCAGGGATGGAGATTATTGATTTGAAATATGCTGCACAAAAAGGAATCGCAGTTCATGGAGCGCCTGAGGGAAATTGTAATGCAGTAGCTGAACATGCACTAGGAATGTTGTTGGCATTGGCTAATAATTTTCTTCGAGCAGATCGAGAAGTGAGGCAAAAAAATTGGCAAAGAGAAAAAAATCGAGGTTTTGAGATAATGGGACGCACAGTAGGAATTATTGGTTTTGGACATACCGGAAGCCAATTTGCCAAAAAGCTGAGTGGGATGGGCGTAGAGATTTTAGCATACGACAAATACAAAACAGACTATACCAATAAATTTGAACAGGTACGAGAAACAACTTTGGAGGACATTCTAGCCAATGCAGATATCATTAGTTTGCATTTACCCTTCACACCTGAGACCAAGCATTTGGTAAATTCTGATTTTTTAAAAAAATGTAAAGACGGAGTCATAGTTATTAATACCTCGCGAGGGCATGTGGCCAAAACGGAGGATTTAATCGTTGGATTAAGATCGGGCAAAGTTGGCGGAGCATGTTTGGATGTTTTTGAAAATGAAAAAACAGCTACTTTTTCTCAAAAAGAACATGAGATGTATGATGAGTTATATGAATTTGAAAATTTAATAATGACACCACATGTGGCAGGTTGGACAAAAGAGTCCTTACAAAGGTTAGCAGAAGTATTGTTGAGAAAGATAACTAAAGGATTAGAAATATAGCGCTACCTTATAGTTATCTCACGTGTAAAAGAATAAAACCTGAAACCTGACTTATAAAATAAGTCTGGTGAGAGAAATGAGAGTAAAGATGATAGATTACATAAACAGGAGGGGAAAGCCCATAAATAGGAGCTTTATTAGTAAAAATAAAACATAGAAAAAGAAAACCATACTTTAAGTTGAAAAGGAAAAAAATATATTTTTTGAAAAATATATTTAAAACTACTGCATCGCTTTCAAGTAGAAAGCTGACTTTTAATAGATTCTTTATGTCATTCCCTTGACATGGGATTTCTATTTTTTTCAGAAATGAGACGTAATTTATTAACATTGTGGGCTAATGTAGAAATGGATCGTTCTATTTTTCCATTAATCACGAAAAGCCAATTTTTTCGCCAATAACATTTAAAAAGAATTACTTATGGTACGAAATTTTTTACTTACACTTTCATTACTATTAGTAGCTTCATTCACCTTCGCACAAACCAGTCTTACTGGAAAGATATCTGATAAAGATACAGGTGAAGATATGATTGCAGCTAATATAGTGGTATCGAAAAATGGTGTTTTCATTCAAGGTGAAACCACCGATATTGATGGGAATTATAGCATGAGAATCGATCCCGGTACTTATGATATGGAGATATCTTATACAGGATATGCCACTCAAAAAATTACAGGAATAGTTGCAAATGCAGGACAAGCGACCAGAGTTGATGTGCAACTATCTTCAGGAGAGATTCTAGACTTAGATATCGTGGTAACTGGTTATAAAGTACCCCTTATCAAGCAAGACGAAACGTCAACAGGGACAACTGTAACAAGTGAGCAAATCAAAAATTTACCTACTCGTAACATTAATGCTGTAGCAGCAGCGACAGCAGGAGCAAGTTCTTCTGATGAAGGAGGAGCTGTAACGATCAAAGGATCTCGTTCAAATGCAACGGATTACTACATTGATGGTATTCGAGTAAGTGGAAACTTACTTCCAGAATCTGAGATCGAGCAAATGCAAGTTATCACCGGTGGTATCGGAGCAAAATATGGAGATGTAACAGGAGGTATTATCTCCATTACGACTAAAGGCCCTTCTGCCAAATTCTCAGGTGGAGTGGAAGCAGAAACTTCTCAATATTTGGATGCATTCGGTCATAGCTTAGTAGGAGTAAACATGAGTGGACCTATTTTGAAAAGAAAAAATGAAGATGGATCTTCTACTTCAATTTTGGGATTCCGTTTCTCAGGACGGGTAACTGATCGACAAGATAATAGACCAACCGCTACTGGTGTATATACTGTAAAATCTGATGTATTGGAAAGTCTACAAGCTAATCCAATCTTAGATGCATTCGGAACTCCATCTGCACAAAGAACAGTTGCAGATGATGTAGAGTTATTAAAAACTCGACCAAATGAATCTTTAAGACAATACAATGGAACACTTAAATTGGATGCAAGATTAAGTGATGCCATTGATGTATCATTTACAGGAACTTATTTTACTGGAAAAGATTATTTTACTCCGGGTGGATGGACAACATTTAATACTCAAAATAATCCTAACGATAGCTACAATAGATATAGAGGTAATGTAAGATTCAGACACCGACTTGGTGGTTCTAATGCTGATGCGACTAAAAGTTCAATTGTATCTAACTTCGAATATATTATTCAGGCAGGATATGAATATAATGATTTTTTGAGACAGGATTCTAGACATGAGGATCGATTATTCAACTATGGATATATTGGTTCTGTTGAAAAAGATTATGTACCTACAATTGGGCCGACTGCTAATGGATTAGCTCACGGAGGATTTAGTGAAGTTACAACTGGATATCAATTAAATAATGATATCAATCCTATTTTAGCGGCATACAATAATGGAATTGCTGATTTCCAAACAGAAGATGATTTGTTTGCTCATAATGGACAAACACGTAGTAATTCAAATTCTATTTTTGAATTTCATACAAACGTTGGAACAGTATTCAATCAATATCGAAAAAATCAAGGAACTACAATTACTGCAAATGTATCTAGTTCATTTGATTTACACCCAGGAGGAACAGATAAAGGTCGTCACTCTATTGAGGTTGGATTGTTGTATGAACAAAGAGAGCAAAGAGCATATTCAGTTTCTCCTAGAGGACTTTGGCAGCTTGCTGATTTCAATGATAACAGCCACATTATTGGTGTTGATACTAACATTATAGTTGGAGATTCAATTATTAATACACCATTTGGCCCAGTACAAGTAGATATTTACCAAACTTTATTACAAAATAATGAAGGATCATTATTCTACCGAGCAGTAAGAGGTGAGGATGTCTTTAACGTTGATCTTAATACACATGTAAATGTAGATGAACTTTCTCCAGATCAACTGGATATTGATATGTTTGCACCAATTGAGTTGACTGATTTAGGGTTAGCTTCATTTTTTGGATATGACCATACAGGAGAAATAATTGGTTCAGATGTAACATTTGACGATTTTTTCACATCCACAAAAGTTACAAAGTTTGGAAATACAATTCGAGACTTCCC
>CAJQQY010000202.1 GCA_905480595.1 uncultured Saprospiraceae bacterium
GCATAATATTTTAATTTGTTTCCACCAAAAACAGCTAAAACAGGAATATTAAGATAACGCTGTACAGAATTAATTTCTTGGTTTACGGCATATTCCCCAATTCCTAGAATAGCTCCTGTCTCAGTATCCTGAACTGGATATGAAATAGTATAATCTTTTTTGGAAACTGTTCCTTTTGCTTCATAATTTAATTCGACCATAATACCGACCTTATCGGAAACAGGTAGATTGTAAAAAACACCTCCTTGATAACCTAATTTTAATTCAGCAGTTTCGCCTGTTTCAGAGTTACCATAACTTCCAGATGCACTTGTGTTTAAACCAAACTTGACTCCAAATTGAGCCTGTGAAGAAAAAGTAAAAGCCACCATGCAAATGAGGAAAAGGAAATTAAACTTTTTCATGATTTTTATTTTTATAAATTTTATATTTTATTTCGTATTGATTTTTGTAAAAAATATAGTTTCTCATTTCGGGTCGCAAGTTGGGATATTTTGAATAGTGAAAGAGTGACAAAATTCACAATCTGTTGATGATTTTTATCAATAGTAAATAATCGCTTACTGCTGTATTTTGTTGGTACAAAAATTAAATCATGAAAATATTTTTAGCCCTAATATTACTACTAGCCTTGATTCATTTAATAGGCAAAAGCAATTATAATTTTCAATTCTCAAAAGATGTAAAAGCATTGTTTTTTAAGTCTAAGGATGTTTCAACTAAAACTTTTTCCTACCGCCAACTAGAAGGATTACCAGCGCCAGTTCAACGATATTTTAAGCATGTGTTGAAAGAAGGACAACCTTATATTTCAAGTGTAAGATTAAAACATGTTGGGGATTTTAAAATGGGAATCGAAAAGGATTGGACAAAAATAACAGGCGAGCAATACTTCACTTCTGAACCTCCAGGATTTATTTGGTTAGGAAAAACAACAGGTGTAGCAGCCAAAGATAGTTATGTAAATGGAGAAGGAAGTTTAGTTGTAACGATATTAAATATAATCAAAGTAGTTAATGGAAAAGGGAAGACTTTCGACCAAGGAGAGTTGTTGAGATGGTTGGGTGAATCTATTTGGTTTCCCACTAACTTTTTGCCGAGTGAAAAATTAAAATGGTTTTCTATTGATGAAAATTCTGCTAAGTTAACTTTTGATCATAAAGAAATTTCTTTGTTTTACATTGTTCATTTTAATAGTAATAATGAAATTTCTAAAATAGAATCTGATCGATTCTTTGAAGGAGAAATAATGAAGAGATGGGTAGGTGAGTGTTTTGATTATATAGAAGTGAATGGAATGAAAATACCTTCAAGAATAACTGCTACATGGAAGTTAGAAACGGGCGATCATACTTATGTGGATTTTGTAATTAATCAAATAGAGTATAATACTTCAGTTCAATTTTAATTTAGGTAAGTATTAAATTCCTGTAACCCTTTCGGTGTAAGGTAAGGCTTCACTAAATTGTTTACGTATGTGATATATTTTTTTTCAAGGCCTTGGTCTTTAAAATTATCAGGATGAAGATTTAAAAAAAAGAAAGTCCTCATCGCTCCACTCAATTCCATTAAATAATATAGGTCTTTTGATGTCAACTCTTTTCTCAGAATTTTTTGAGTTTGTAATGTTTGCAAAATTTTTAAATATCCCTTTTTCCTAAAAGCATTGCTTTCCTCTGCCTTCGAAAAAACAGCTTGATAAGTACGTCTTATTTCAACATAATCCACATAAAAAAATAAATATTTCATAGAGATTTTGAAGGTGGTCTTTGGAGCATCTAATATTCCATGAAATAAATTTTGGGAATTAAAAGATTTCATGATTTCAGTTGTCTCTTCTATCATGTCATCGAATAATTCAAGGAGAAGGTGATTTTTAGTTTTAAAGTGATAAGTGATATTTCCATAACTCTTACCAAGAGCCTTTGCCACCTCTCTTAGCGTTACATTTTTGACTCCCTTTTGATTAAATAATTCCGTAGCGGTAATTTTTATTTTTTCCTTTGTTTTCATATTATTTGCAAATATAGTCCAAATGGACTAATTTTGAAGTGATTACTTTTTTTTTGTAAAAAAAAATAGAATTATGAGTGCAATATATAAAAATGAGCAAGCTAAAATAGAAATAATGAAACTCTATGATGAAAAATTGAAGAGTTTAAATATATCGTATTCAGATATTGATGTCGAAACTAAATTTGGGAGAACGAGAGTCGTTAAGACAGGAAATCCAAATGGAAAGCCAATTGTCTTATTTCATGGGTTTAGTGCAGGAGCACCTTTGACCTTAGAAGCAATTGTAGAAATAAGAGATACTTATTGTTTGTATGCTGTTGATACGATTGGGCAAGCAACCAAAAGTGCAGAAACTCAAATGAATATTAAAGATGATTCTTACGGGCTTTGGGCAGATGAAGTTATTGAAAAATTAAATCTTAATTCAGCAAATATAATAGGGATTTCGTACGGCGCATTTATTGTTCAAAAACTTATTACTCATAAACCTGAAAGAGTAGGGAAATGTATTTTTGTAGTGCCAAGTGGGATTGTAAATGGAAACATTTGGGAGTCAATTACGAAACTAACAATCCCTTTGATGAAATTTAAAATGACAAAAAAGGATGAGCATCTTCGTGGTTTTATTAAATCCTTTGTTCCTGATGGCGATGATTTTTTATTTCGATTACAAAAGGCATTAATGACAGGAATTTACTTGGATACTAAAATTCCAAAATTATTGAAGAAAAAAGATGTTGAACATTTTGATAGTCCTGTTTACATAATCACAGTGTCAAATGATATTTTTTTTCCAGAGGGTAAAATGGCAGAACGGAGTAAAACGCTTTTTAATAATTTGAAAGAAATTCATGTTTTGAAAAATTCTAAACACATGCCTGGGAAAGAAACTTATAGAGAAATTCAAAAGAAAGTGAAGGAATGGATTGGTTAAATTTTAATTGAATTTTTTTTTAAAAAAATCCGTGACCCAATTTAAAACTGAGTCACGGATTTTTAATTTAGAAGAATGAAAAATTAAAAATCCTCCTTCAAACTAACTTTCATTCGATTGTCATCAGGATTTCGATCAATCAATTTATTGATTGGATCAATTCCAGCTTTGGTAGGTTTCTCTTTTACCTTGATTTTAAAGTTCATATTTTCCTCGTTGATTTTATGTTTTTGCAAATATAAAATCTTGTCTTTTCCATCTTCATCTTCTCCATAAACTCCGATATCAATCCAATCATTTACTTGAATTGGAGTTTCGTTACCCAAACTATCCGCTCGATATTTGATGGAAGAAATATCTAGGTCAACGAGATACCCATCACCAGATTCTGAATAAGTTGCTTCCTTTGCTCGATTTTCAAATAAGGTAATTGTCTCAAACATATCTTTGATCAAGTACTGCAAAGTGTCAGGTGTTACGTCTCTAAAATAACCTAACAAGTCAGCCGAAGTAATATATTGATCATCTCGATATGCCCAATCCTTGATACATCTTTGTAGCGCAACATTGACACTATCTTCTGAAATGTAATCTTGTAATGCATACATTACCACCGCTCCTTTTCGATAATGAATATAACCTTGACGCTCGACGAGTTCGAGTGGTTGTTCTTTTTTCTGTTCACGTGAACGACCACGTAAGTAACTGTTCATTTCAAATTTTAAGAACTTCTGCATCATCTCAGTTGGGTAAGTTTCTTTCATCACCATTAATGCGGAGTATTGAGCCATCGTTTCAGAAAGCATAGCATTTCCTTTTACATTAGCTTCTGTCACTTGATGAGCCCACCATTGATGCCCAACTTCATGAGCTGTAACATAAAATGGAAAATCAATATCATCGTCGCCAATGTCCAAAATGAATCCCATGTCCTCAGAGAAAGGAACTGTATTTGGAAAAGACTGAGCGAATGAACGATATCTTGGGAATTCCATAATTCGCAATTGACGATACTGATAAGGACTAAAGTTTTTGGAAAAATAACTCAATGAATTTTTCATTCCCTTCATCATTCTATCCAAATTTAAGTCGTGTCCTTTGTGGTAGTAAATTTCTAAATTTACTTTTTCACCATTCTCACGCGTCCAAGTATCTTTGGCAATTTCATATTCAGCAGAAACTATAGAGTAGAATCCTAGAATAGGTTCGTCCATTTTGTAATGAAAATATTTTCGTCCTTCCTCTTCCCATTCTTTTTGGAGATAGCCAGGAGCAATAGCAATTTGTCCAGGAGTGGTACTTAAAATCACTTCCAAGTTAAGTCGATCAGAATCATCTGTAATTAAATTTTGAGCTAACCCAATTGGATCAGTTCTTTCTCGTTGTCTTTCTTTTTCAGGAAGGTCTTGTTCTTTTCGTGTATCATCATCTCCCAATTCTATTCCATCATTATATCCAAATGTTGGGAAATAAAAATTATTGAAAAAAGTACCGTTGTTTAGTATTTCAGTATTAGAACCACTTTCGACAAATCCTTTGGTATCGAATTTTGTCACGAAATCCATTTGTAGTGAATCACCTGGAGCAAGAGGTTTTTTTAATTCGTAAATGTAATATTTGAATTTGTCGAATGCTTCTTTGATCGTTGCATCTGTTCCAAACTCTACAGTATTCGTTACGTTTTTATCAGAAGAATATTGAAGGTGGATTTGAGAAATTGTCTCGTCTGATTTGTTTTTTAATTGATAAGTTCCTCTGGCTTCAAAGTCTCTTTCTCTTGGATAGATATCAACTTCTAAATAGACATCAGTTATTTTAGGTTGAACAATATCCTGATATTTTTTTAGAGTTCTTTCATAATCTGCTTGTGATTTTTCGGTCTCTTTGGAGTTGGTATATTCATTTTTAATATTGGTATTATAAAAAATATAACAACCTGAACCAGCAAATACCATAATTGAAAATAAGGTAAACGTCAACAATGGTTTGGTGAGTCGTAATCTACTTTTTCTTAATCTCATCATAAAACCTGTTTCCGCTCCACGAGTAGAAAATAACAATGCGATAGCAAATAAAACTCCTGCAAATCCAAACCAATAAACATTGAACCAAGAGAAGGTTGGTAAATAATGTCCATATCCATTCATATCTGAAAAACTCCCTAAACCAGTACTTCCAAATTGGAACATTCGATGTTCAATTCCTAGCTGACCAAAGATCAATGTTGAAATAAAGAACAATACAAATACTGCATGTCCAACAAATTTATGATTTGTCAAGGATTGGAATAAGAATCCTAAAAAGGTAAAAAGTAATAAAAATGAAAGGGTGTCTGAAAATAAAGTTTTGATATAAAGTCCAATTTGGAAATCGGTATAACCACTCATCACTTGAACTCCTATCGCAGTTAACATCAAAATAGAGAGCAATGCAATAAACATATAAATCATGGCAAAGAATTTCCCCGCCAAGGTGACAAAGTTAGGGTAGGGAAGTGCATCGTAGATTAAATTCATTTTTACATCACGTTCTTTCCAAATCAATTCTCCCGTGTACATGACAATGATAATGATAAAAAATAAATTAAAAGTTTGAATCAATTCCAGCATAGAGTAGGTCGTTGGTAATCGGAAAATCCCATAAACCTTTCCCCAATTTTGCGCATTACTAAGCATGATTAAAATACCTGCGGTAAGGATCGCGATAAAAGGAACTTGCTTAAAAATCCATTTAAAATAAAACCAAGACATCCCAAACATCTGCTTGATATTGGTGGCTAATCCATCGTGTTGAGTCACCTCAGGAATGATCGTACTTGAGGCAATTCGAATAGGGTCATCATTAGTTTTGGCTTCAGCTTTTTGCTTTTTACTTTTCTTGGATGCGGAAAAATCAAAAAAGAAATAAGTTGCAATCAAAGCGAGTAAACTTACTGCCATCCAAAGTAAACGATTGGATAAAAGCAATCCTTCCAAAGGAACTACTTGTGAATTTTTTTCTGCAACAGTCCAATATTGGGTGACAAAATCATGGGTACCCAAAGCAAAAGGATCCATCAGGGCTGCTGTCGTTTGGTTATCCAAGTCAGAGATAAACTGAGATGAAATGATATATAAAACAAGTACACCAACTCCTTGAGTAAAAACGACTAACATTTTTTTGCTCAATGCACCTCCCATAAAAAATATACCAGACATGATAAATAAATTAGGTAAAGCAATGGCGAAAAATGGATGTAAATAATTCCATAAACTAAATGGTAATAATTTGTCAGGATCTACCCAAGGCGATAAATGACCTAAAGCCATTCCGAAAACGATTCCACTAAAAACGAAAAGAGCCGTTACAAATGATCCTAAAAATCGTCCAGTTAGATATTGGTATTTAGTAATTGGTGTCGTGAAAAATAAGGAGGAAGTTTTGTGTTCATAATCTCTGATGATCGGCGTTCCCATAATCCCAGCTGCCAAAAGCAAACCTGGAATTGCGGTAACAATCAACATCATAAATGAAATATTATGAGGTGCATTTTCTTTGATTTGCCCAGCTGCACCTCCAATGGTTAGTTGATCCCAAGCTGCTGCGAGGAATGGTAACAAAAACATTATGGCAAAATAAATATAGGTGGCTGGTCGCTTCCAGCGATATTTTAATTCAAATTTAAAAATTTCCCAAGTCATGATATTTTGATTTTGGTTGAGGATAAGAAAAATGGCGAATGTTCAACGTCTAAACTACTGTTGCTTTTTTTCCAAAAATCTCAGAAAAGTAAACGTCTTCTAAGTCCGGTTCAACTGCGGTGAAACCTTCGCCAGGTTGTAGGTCGCTAAATACATGAATGATAGGTTTTCCTGCACTTCTTCTTTCTGAAATGACATTGTGGGTATTTTTAAATTGTTCGATTTGGTCTTTAAGGATTTGTTTTCTCCAAATTTTTCCTTTGATATTTTCAAGTGCTTCAGATGGCGTTCCAGTTAACAAAACTTCTCCTTTGTTGATGACCGCCATATTGGTACATAACTCTTTGACATCTTCTACGATGTGAGTGGATAAAATTACAATGGTGTTTTCTCCGAGCTCACTCAATAAATTTAGGAAACGATTTCTTTCTGCGGGGTCAAGTCCAGCTGTTGGTTCATCAACGATAATTAATTTAGGACTAGCCAGTAAGGCTTGCGCAATTCCAAATCGTTGTTTCATTCCTCCAGAGTATCCTCCGAGGTTTTTCTTTCTATCCTCCCAAAGGTTAGTTTTTATTAACAAGGCTTCTACAATTTCTTTTCGCTCACTTGAATTAGTAATACCTTTAAGCACAGCTAAGTGATCCAATAAAACGGCAGCGGATACTTTTGGATAGACTCCAAATTCCTGTGGCAAATATCCAAGTACTTTTCGCACTTCATGTTTTTGAGTAAGTACATTCAAATCACCTAACATGATCGTTCCTTCATCAGGTTCTTGCAAAGTGGCAATAGTCCTCATTAAAGTAGATTTTCCAGCACCGTTGGGGCCTAGCAAACCAAACATTCCAACTGGAATTGTAAGGTTAACATTTTTGGAAGCTTGAACTCCGTTAGGATAAGTTTTCGAAAGATTGGAAATTTGTAAATCCATTTTGTTTTCAGTTTTTTTTTTGATAAAATATTTTAGAAGAAAAAATAGGAGAGACTCAAAGACTAAAGATTGGAAATAATTCTAATGTAAAATAAAAAAAAAGTTAGACTTCTCATTTTTCAAGACGAATGGAATGATTTGGTAGAGGAAGGATGATGGATGTAAAAAGGTAGGGATATAAACAAATTAAGTAAAACTAGAATATTAACTGTTTAAAAGTTAATATTCGAAGAGATTCTTGTTAGATATTTTTCATTAGAATATAGTATATGCAAAAATTAGTGATACAGTTTTATATTTTGACGTTGCATTTCTATAAAAAATATGTAAATCTCTTCTTAGTCCATGTGAAATATCCTTGGTCATAACTGATTTGTGCAAAACTATTAAGCATACATAGAATAGCAAAGAAGGTAATTATAGATTTTAGCATTATTTAATTTTGTTAGGATGTTTTTACCGAAGTGAGATTTTACAAAAAAAGACTTCCAATAAGAATTAAATGGAAGTCTTTTTTTGTTTTAAAATGAATATATTAATAAGTGGAAATTGAAATCAATGAGTATCAATGAATCGTAAAAAAAGAGAATGAATTTTCTATTTTTTTAGCTTAACAATTGAATATCCAAATATTAAAGCCAAATTTTTATACCCTATTTCTAAAGGTGTTTCAAAATTTAATAACCGTCTTTCTGTGCTATATCGGAATTCTACACTAAGGTTATTCTGTTTGTATCCTAGACCAAAGGCATAATTTTGTCCCGACTCATATGGAAATTCACTTGATCCTATTTCGTAGTATGCTTTAGAGGACATCGTATAATCAAAAACATAGGAAGCATTGATGAAAATTTTAGAATTTTGATTCAGATAAAAAAAATGCCTTAAGCCGATTGGAAATTCTATTGACTTATAATCAGAGATAACTTTGATGCTTCCTATTACAACTGATTGAGCAAGACCTTCAGATTTAGAATATTGGAATGTAGGTTCTAGGATAAGTGCCCATTTGTTTTTATTGACAGGGAAGATATACTCCAATTCAACTCCAACTTTAAATCCTAGTTTTTTTTCAAATTCAGTATTATTAAAGATCAAAGTTGAAAGGTGAGGTCCTCCTCTTAAGTTTAAGTTAAATTTATCTCTTTTATGTAATTTTTCATAATTGATAAATTGAGTATTTACGCATTGATTATACTCCTCAAACATTTTCACCAATGGCTTATTTTTATATTCTAATTTTTTAAGTTTTTCGATTGTAATAGTACTATCACACTTCAATTGATCACTAAGTTGAACAAGGTATTGTCTATTTTCTTTAACTTGTTTTTCGAAGGTTTTATACTTTTTGAAAATAAGTTGTTCTATTTCAGCATCCACCGTTTTTATAAAATATCTCTTTAAGTTTACTTCTTGGTAAAAAAACAATGAAGCGTTTCCTTCGACTAGTGTTTTTAAGAATAATCGCTCTTTTTTAAATTCAGGATCTCTCGATGTACTCATATTTTCTACCTCTTTGCTAGAGCGATCCATCTCTATATCGAATCTTTGATATTTTGAAAAACTATTAATTCCGAATTCTTTTACGGAATCAATAGTTGCTGTTTGTGATTCAGCATTTTTGGAAAGTTTATACTGAAATTCAGCTGGATTATTTCTCCAATCTCTGTTCTTAATCAAACAATCAATCTTTTCATTTTTGTCATTGATGAAATATCCCTGGTCATAATTGATTTGTGCAAAACTCCTGAGCGTACATAGGATGGCAAGGATGGTAATTATAGATTTTAGCATTTTTGTATAATTTAATGTTGTTATTTTAATTCAATTTTTCAAATGCTATTTTACAAAAAAAGGCTTCCAATTAAGATTAATCGGAAGCCTTTTTTATTTAATTCAAAAAATCCTTTCTAGAATTTTTGTAAAACTATTCAGTTAGCAAAACAGAATCATCAACATATTCTAAAATATCTCCAGGCTGACAATTCAATGCTGAGCAAATTGCATTTAAAGTCGAAAACCGAATTGCTTTAGCTTTCCCCTGTTTTAAAATAGAAAGATTAACGGTAGATATATTAACTCTTTCGGAAAGCTCTTTTAATTTAAGTTTTCTTTTAGCGAGCATCACATCTAAATTTACAATAATAGGCATATCTATAAATTTAAATGGTTAATGAACTTTCAATCTCGTTCAGTAAAACAGTATAGTTTTTTTCATTTTTGCCCCAATCATACATTTGAAAAAATGTGGTAGAACAAAAATGCATAATGGTTTCATTTCCTTTGGTTTCAAAATCAATATATAAATTCTCTCCCCAAGATATAGCGCTCATAGTAGAGATTGCTAAAATTTCAAATTTTTCTTTATCCGTATCTGCTAACTTAAATTTTGAATCATTAATCACCTCAATCACCTTTTGATACATCAAGTCGTTTGGTAGGTCAAACGTTTTTTTATACCTGACTTTATTTGTAAATAGATTAAACTTACTGGTAAAGTAATTTTTAAAGGAAAGTGATTTTCTGATTATCAAATTGAAAATGAAAAAAGCAACAATCAAAAATATAATAATCCATAAAAATAAATTGTCATGTTTAGAATGAAATGGAATGAGCAAAGATGGGAGGAGAATGAGTATGACTACTACTGAAATATTTTTAATAATTTTCATAATATTTTATTTAGTTATTTTACATAAAAATAGATGGTTAGTTAATGAAAAGCAAATATTTATTAATGTTTATCATTAATTTATTTATTTAAAACATTATGTTTAATTAGTCGTACAAAACAAATTGGGTGGATAAAAAAAAAAGCCCTCTAACTTTTCAACTAGAGGGCTTCTGTTTTTTATTTAAAAATCCTTTTCTAGAATTTTTGTAAAACTATTCGTTTGGCTAAAACAGAATCATCAACTGTGATTTTCACAATATAAACTCCGTCTGTAAATGAAGATAAATTGAACTCTAATTTATTTTCAAAAATACTTTGTTTTGGACTCGTCAAGATTTCTTTACCTGTGATGTCGTAAATGCGAACTTGCAC
>CAJQQY010000203.1 GCA_905480595.1 uncultured Saprospiraceae bacterium
CGTCAGTGTTATTTAATGCTATGATTCATCCACTAATACCCTACACAATTAAAGGCGCTATTTGGTATCAAGGTGAAGAGAATGTGGGGCGTGCAGAAGAATATAAGCAATTGTTTCCTGCAATGATTAGTGATTGGCGTGAAAGATGGAATAATGATTTTCCATTTTATTTTGTTCAAATTGCACCCTTTCGATATCCCAGAGAAAAAAAAACAGCTTTGGACCAATCTCAAAAATTAAGAGAGGCTCAGCGAAGCACCTTAAATATAAAAAATACGGGAATGGTTGTGACCATGGATATAGGTAATTTTAATAATATTCATCCTTCAAATAAACAAGCAGTTGGAAAAAGACTAGCAGGGTTGGCTTTGGTAAATGAGTATGGAAAACAACTAGTAGTTTCAGGCCCCTTATTTAAAAATATAATAAGACGTGGAGAAACTATCGTTGTTAATTTTGACCAGGTTGGCAGTGGTTTGATTTCACAAGGCGATCTAAGGGGCTTCGAAATAGCCGGAGCCGATAAGGAGTATAATATTGCAAAGGCGAAAATTATTGATAACACTATAGAACTTTCTGCCTCGGCAGTTTCTAATCCAAAGTATGCAAGATATGGATGGAGTGACCAAGCAGTTCCTTGCCTTTTTAATCGTGAAGGACTTCCAGCTTCTTCATTTACATCTGAATAAAAATATGATTTTATTAATGCTTTCTTATAGACGTTTTTCAGTAGCAATGAGTATTCATTTGCTGGGTCTTTTTTGTACAAAAATTCATTCACAACAATATATTAGTTCATTTCCTGCTGACCAAACCAGACTAGAAGTTAGAGAGTCTAAAATAGATAGTATTCTCAATGTAATGACTCTAAAAGAAAAAATTTCTATGTGTCATGCTCAGTCTCAATTTAGTTCACCAGGAATCCCTCGATTAGGGATTCCAGAATTATGGATGGCGGATGGTCCCCATGGAATAAGAGCTGAAATAAATTGGTCTAATTGGAATTATTCTGGTTGGACAAATGATTATATTACTGCTTTTCCTGCGTTAACGTGTCTTGCTGCAACCTTTAACCCATCTCTTTCAAATCAATATGGGGCAAGTATTGGAGAAGAAGCACGCTACAGAAAAAAAGATGTTTTGCTAGGACCGGGCGTAAATATATATCGGACGCCACTAAACGGACGAAATTTTGAATATATGGGTGAAGATCCCTATTTAGCGTCTAGAATGGTGGTGCCTTACATCAAAGGGGTGCAAATGAATGGGGTTGCAGCTTGCGTTAAACACTTTGTATTAAACAATCAGGAGGTATGGAGGAATCATATTAATGTTCAGGTTAGTGACCGGGCGTTGTATGAGATATATTTACCTGCTTTTGAAGCTGCTATAAAACAAGGTGAAGCTTGGTCTATAATGGGGGCTTACAATCAATTTAGGGGGCAGCATTGTAGCCACCACGAACTTCTCTTAAATAAAATCCTTAAGACAGACTGGAATTTTGATGGAGTTGTGATTTCTGACTGGGGTGGTACACACAGTACTAAAGAGGCAGCTCTTAATGGACTTGATATAGAAATGGGGTCTCCAATTGATACGAACACATCGCCTAGACAGGCGTTTGATGCTAACTTCCTAGGTACTTCTTTTTTGGAGTTGGTAAAAAGTGGAGAGATTGAAGAGCGTATTTTGGATGATAAAGTGCGAAGAATTCTCCGATTGATGATCCGAACGACTTTAGATTCTGGTCGACCGTTAGGTAAAATAAATAATAGTGAACACAGTCAGGTGGCACGTCAAGTAGCTACAGAAGGGATTGTTCTTTTGAAAAATAATGATGATTTTTTTCCTTTAAATCCAACTAAGAAATTAACGATTGCTGTGATTGGAGAAAATGCGACAAAGTCAATGACTACTGGAGGAGGTTCTTCAGAGTTAAAAGCTAATTATGAAATATCTCCACTTGAAGGTTTACAAAAACGTTTTAAAAACGCCTCTATAGTTTTCTCAAAAGGCTATACATCAGAAGATTCAAATCAAAATCCTAAATCACTTATAAAAGATGCTTTAGTAACAGCTTCTGTAGCCGATGTGGTACTTTTTATAGGAGGCCTAAATAAAAATAGAGGCCAAGATTGTGAAGCTGCAGATCGCCAAGAACTAAAGCTTCCATACAATCAAAATTATTTAATTCGTGAGTTGCAGAAAGTAAATCCAAATATTGGGGTTTTATTAATAAGTGGAAACGCTGTTAGTATGCCTTGGATTTCTGACGTTAAGAGTGTACTGCAAACATGGTACTTAGGGAGTGAAGCTGGAAATGCAATTGCAGATATTATTAGTGGAGATTCAAATCCATCTGGTAAACTTCCATTTTCTTTTCCTGTCAAACTAATCGATAATTCTGCTCATTTTTTTGGTGAATTATCCTATCCCGGGGATGGTGAAACACAATATTACAAAGATGATGTTCTAGTGGGGTATAGATGGCATGACACTAAAAATATTAAACCATTATTTTCATTTGGACATGGATTGTCTTACTCCTCTTTTAAAATCACAGATATTAAATCTGATAAGAAAATTTATACAGACAATGATAGTATAAATATAACATACAAGCTAAAAAATACGGGAAGTAAGGATGGAGCTGAAGTTGTTCAGGTATATGTTGGAATTTCAAAATCTAAAGTACTAAGAGC
>CAJQQY010000204.1 GCA_905480595.1 uncultured Saprospiraceae bacterium
AATAAAAAATAATATAAGATTTTTAAAATAAAAAAGTCCTTCCAAATTTAAAAAATCTGGAAGGACTAAGGTTTGTAAAAAGTCTTTTTTTCAAAACCTTTTCCCAAAATCTTGCACCCAATAAATACCCACTTTAGCAAATCCCATTTCTCGAAAATCTTTACTCATCATATTTTTACAATGACCCGGGCTATCTTTCCAACCTTCAAAAACCTCTTGGATGCCAACTCTCCCCCAAAATATATTTTCACCAACTGCTTGCCAATCGTAACCAGCTTTTGAAATTCGATCGCTAATGCTACTACCATTCGAACCTTGATGTTCAAAAAAATCATTGGATGACATATCGTTGGCGTGACTGCGAGCAGCTCTATTTAATAAACTATTCATTTTGAGAGGTGGCGCTGGTTTCATTCTTTTTCTACCACATCGACATCCTTTTTTTCGAAGTTGATTGACAAGTTGCAATAATTGTCTTGCATTCTCATCTTCAATTATTTCAGTTTTGTCTATTTCAATTTTGGCAGTAGAATTTGTTGATGTTAAAACTTCCATGGAGGATTCACTATTCACCACCTTAGTTGAATTATTAGTACAAAATGAGGTAGTCCAAAGGATTGTAAAAAGTAGCAGGTTTTTGAACATCATTATTATTAATTTATTGAAAACCGGAATAAAAATTAAACGTCAGAAATAGTTTTTATATTTTTTTAATTCTAAGAAACTGTTTTATAAAAGCCTTGCTATCATTACGATAACAAGGCTTTTACACTTTTTAAAATTAACCATTCCTACGTTTTCTTCTTCTTCTTCTTCGCCGCCGGGAACAATACATTATTCAAAATCAATCGATACCCTGGAGAATTTGGATGCAAATTCAAATCCGTTTCTGGATCTTCCACATAGTGTCTATAATCCTCTGGATCATGTCCTCCATAAAAACTCCAAGTTCCTTTTCCATAAGTTCCATGAATATATCGCACTTCATTTACAGGTTTATTTTCGCCTAAAATAAGTACATCCGACTTGATATATTTTTTTCGGTAAGCAGTAGTTTGTCCCATAAAACCTTTAACCGTTCGAGTATGATTTTGTGTCAACATAGTTGGAACTGGATCCCATTTGGCAGAAAAATCAAACAAATTAAAGTAATCTTGTTTTGCTTGTACATTCCGACCTTTATAATTATCGATTTGAGAATACTCATATTCGAATGGGTCTTTCACTAATTTAAAATCCTTGAACGCAAAAGTTTTGGAGTAATCTAACTTGCTCTGAGCATTCGGATCAGGGCCATCTCCATCATACATATAATCACAAATATCAATTCCTTCTGCCGCCAAAGCGATATCGTAAGTATCAGTCGCCGAGCACATCGCAAACATAAAACCACCACCTCCAACAAATTCTTTTACTCGTTTTGCTACGTCTAATTTCATTTGAGAAACTTTCGAATGACCGAGACGTTTCGCCATTTCTTCCATCTGCCTCACATTTTCTTTGTACCAAGGATAGCTATGATACATCCTATAAAATTTTCCATATTGGCCGGTAAAATCTTCGTGATGCAAATGCAGCCAATCGTACTCTGCTAATTTATTATCTAAAACTTCTGGATCATAAACTGTCTCATACGGAATTTCAGCGTATGCTAAAACTAAAGTCACCGCATCATCCCAAGGTTGTAATCGCTCCCCTCTCGCATTAAATTCAGGTGTGTAAACGGCAATCTTTGGAGCAACTTCTAATTTGATTACATCTTGATTTACTTCTGGATTAGATATTTCTCTTTGGATTTTTGCAAAAGCTGCATCCGGAATTACTTCGAAGGAAACGTTTCGAGTTTTACATTCTTTCTCAAAAATAACATTATGTCGAAAAGCAAAACTTCCACCTCGATAATTCAATAACCAAAATGCTTCAGCTCCATTATCGATCACCCAATAGGTAATTCCGTAGGCTTTCAAATGATTTTTTTGTTTTTCATCCATCGGCAAAACCATGTAGGCTGCCTGCATTTGTAATGCGATAAAAAAGAAGATTGCTAGAGTGAGTAATTTTTTCATGAAATTTAATTTTCTTTTGACTAGATGATCATAACTTTTATTGAATTAAAACGACGCTTAGTCGCTTACTATTATGCTTTATTTTGAATCTGATGAATTGAGTGTTTTCAAATTATCAATATTTAATGCCTTCAAAATATATTTATTCCACCATTCCATCTTATCCCAATTCCTTCCTTTATTTGTTTCAGAAACAAATAATTTACTATTCCTATTAAATTCGTTTATATACTTTTCGTACAAATTATTAACCAATTCTAGCGAAGGATGTTGCATTTTTGATAACTCAGATTCAAATTTTCGCTTTTGAATTTCCATTAAATCCAGATACATATTCATAAATGCGCGATCAAGATCGGTAATTTGAAAATGATAATAACTCCCGACAGGATCTAAAATGGTCGCCAATCGGTAAATCATTGAATCTTGAACATAATTAATATCACAATACAATTTTACATTAAACTTATACCGATCACTTTCAAATGCTCTCGTCCGTTTTGATTTTTCAATTACATCGGTCGTCACTTGCGTCATTTCAAATCGATTTTCATTCCACATTATATATGGAAATTCCAGCTGTTGCTTATCAAGAGATTTTCTTTTTGGAAAAAGTAAATTATTATCGATATAGTTTTCTTTGATAAACTTTTCAACTTCATACATTTTATCATAAAATCTAAATTCAGTTGATTTATTCCAAAAAATAGAATCATATCCAGCGGCAGTTATATTCCGATAATCTTCATGCAAGTGTCTTGTGAATTCAAAATTAGGCAAGTTAAAGCTACCATTATAATCATAGGCAT
>CAJQQY010000205.1 GCA_905480595.1 uncultured Saprospiraceae bacterium
CGATTAGGTAAAGCTCCTGAGTTAGTTTTTCTGTAAAAAACATAAAACATTGAGTAACTTTTAGAAACTGGAATAAAATTTGGATTTAACTAAAACAGAATTCAAATTTTTAAAAAATACTTTAAAAAAATAAGAGAAACACCAACTTTAACTACATTGAAAGTTTATTTTTAAGTTTTACATTTCTCTTCGATTTCAATTCCCTCCTTATTAATTTTCTACTAACACATATTCTTTAATGAGCAAAAGGTTAAATTATTTATTTTGCCCTTTTGAATAAAAAATTCTAAAAATGGAAAAGAAATTGAATTGTATCTTGTTAATTGATGATGACTACGCAACTAATTTGTATCACAAAATGGTAATTGAGGACGCGGAATGCACTAATAAAATTATTATAAAAACAAGTGCTATTGAAGCTTTAGAGTATTTTAAAAGCCCATTTGACGAGGATAACCCAAGACCTAATTTGGTGTTTTTAGACATTAATATGCCGAAAATGACTGGATGGGAATTCATGGAAGAATACAAAAAATTAGATTGTAGTCAACAGGCTGAAAATATTATCGTTATGCTTTCTACCTCTTCACATCCTGATGATTTGCAACGAGCGAAAGATAATCCTTTAATCAAAGAATATCGTGGAAAACCTCTTTCAGAAGAAATTTTACATGACTTAGCTTCAAAATATTGGGCTGAAGGTGTTGTTGAAGAAACAGTTTAATAATAAATCTCATTTTAACGCGAAGCGGTTTTATCTTAATTGATGAAACCGCTTTTGTGTTTTTAGGATGTTGGAAAAATGATTAGGTTTGTGAGATTACTGGAATTTGTGCTTTCTCCCATTCAAGGTGAAAGCATTCTCAATTTAACTTCAACTCAAAAATGGCTCAAAAAAAAATCATCTTCATTGGTGGAGGCGCTGCTAACTTAATCGCTGCTGAACGTCTATGCGAGGATTTTGAAATAGCCATTTATGAAAAAGGAAAAACGATCGGGCGAAAATTTTTAGTGGCAGGCAAAGGAGGTTTTAATCTGACGAATAAAGCTGAAGGAGAAGAATTAACGCAGCATTATTTGCCTCATCATTTTTTAAAAAAAGCATTATTAAAAAATGATTCTACTAAAATGAGAAGTTGGTTGACCGACCTTGGTATTCCAAATTTTATAGGAACTAGTGGTCGTGTTTTTCCAGAAAAAGGAATTAAACCAATTCAAGTTTTAAAAAAAATAAAAGATCTTTTGGTAGAAAAGGGAGTGATTTTTTTCTTTCATCATGAATTTATTGGTTTTGATGAAAAATGTAATGTCATTGTTAGAAATGAAAAAGAAGATCTCACTTTAGAAGCAGATTATTTTATTTTTTCATTGGGAGGAGCATCGTGGTCGGTGACTGGATCAGATGGAAAATGGACGACTGCTTTCGAAAAAATTGGAGTCAAAACCATTCCTTTCCAACCATCTAATTGCGGTCTAAATATCGATTGGCCAGAACATTTTAAAACTCATCATGCAGGAAAACCTTTGAAAAATATTAAAGTCGAAATTGATAGTTTTGAAGTCAAAGGAGAAGCAATGATTACAGATTATGGATTGGAAGGGAACGCAATTTATCCACTTATTTGGAAAGTTCGGGAGGCTTTTTCAAAAGGCGAAACTCCAATTATTAAAATTGATTTCAAGCCACTTAATGATAAAGAAAAACTATTAGCGAAAATAGAAAACAAACCACCTAAAACAAAAGCATTTGCGCAAGCACTAAATCTGAATTCAACTCAAGTAGCTCTGATGAAATCCTTTTCAGAGAAAAACAATTTTCTTGAGCCTTCTGTATTTATTAATAGTGTAAAACATTTACAAATTCCGGTTCAGTCTTTAAGACCAATTGAAGAAGCTATTTCTACCGTTGGAGGAATTGATTTGAACGAAGTGAATTCCAATTTTTCATTAAAAAAATATCCTTCCATTTTTGTCATTGGAGAGATGTTGGATTGGGATGCTCCGACTGGTGGTTTTTTATTGCAAGGGTGTTTTTCGATGGCTCATGCCATTGAAATAAAATAGTTAATTCTCTTCCTTTATTTTTTCAAGCAAGACTTCCCAAACGTCTTTCTCTACGCTTCCGAATTTCTTTTTTTCTTTATTTAAAATTAAAGTTGCGATCATATTTTTATTCTTATTTTCTTTTTGGGAAAATAAAAAGGAGACTTTCCATGTGTATCTATTTTCTAAGAAAACAGGCGTCGTAGATTCGAAATTAGAGAGTTTTATTTCTTGGAATTTTAGTTTTCCATTTTCTACTTTTTCTAAAAAAGAATTAACTGAAATCGGATTTGATTTTTCCTTAGAATTATATATTAATGAATCAGTTGGAGCAGAAAAATATTCTTCCGCAGCGGTTTTAAATCTACTTCGAAACTTTGGATCTATATCGTTAGCAGAAAGCATTTCTACTAAATTCATAAAATCTTTTAAATGTTGAATTCCTTTTTTTTCAAATAAGAACAATTGTTCTGAAGATACTTTTGGAGCTTCGAATTGCTGCTCCATTTTTTGATAGGCTACTTTATCTGGAATAGCTGCAGCTTGACTCAACAATAATTGAGGAACTAAAATCAAACCCGTTAACAATATATATACGTGAATTATTTCCTTCATAATTTTTAGTTTTATTCCTCCAAAATAAATCTTAATCGATAAATTTTTCCACCTTGGTAAATGGAATGAATGATTCTAATATTTTTTAAACTATTAATCGGTAAGGTCAATCGATCAATAAATTCTTCTTTGTTTAGCATGTCTAAACCTGACATCGTATTGCCTTTTTCTACTTGAAAAATGATGGCATCATCTGCAATCATTTGGTTGAGTTGATTTCTTCGTTTTTCCCAATCATCAAAATTCGAAGTGGAAAATAAATGAATCATCAAGGCATAATCATTTTTTTTAAGTGAAATGATTTCCTTATCCTTTTGATTTTTTACTACTCTTGTAATTGTATCTGGATGATAATAAGGTGTATTAATAGCAAAGGAAATTTTTTCATTTTTTGAAGTCCAATGGAAACAACCTTTAGCATTCGATTTTTGGATTATTGGAGATTCTCCTTCTTGAAAAATGGTAATTTCAATCGCCTCATCATTTATCAATTCTTTTGTATCAGCATCTTCAAAACAAAATTGACATGTTTCGTTTTTTTTATAAAAAAAAGAAAAAATCAACAGGGCTAATCCTAAAAATAGTGATACAGAAATGGCTATTTTTCTCATTGAAAAAGGAATTATTATTTCCTCTTTTTCTGCTGTTAAATTCTTTTCTTTTTCAAGTTCAATTTGATACTTATTTTTAAAATCTTCCCAATCAGAAAAGTCCAAAAACTGGCTCAACAAATCAAGCATATCCATCCTGGGTAGCTTCTCATTTTCTGTTGGTTTTAAATGAGTATAAAACCATTTCTCACTAATTCTACTATTTACTTTTTCTTCTAAAAGTTCTTGAAAGTTAGCAATCTCTTTTCCTCTAAAATCGTGAATTGGCCTTTTCCAGAGAGGATAGGTTTCCTGATATTCCCGCAGCAATTCTTTTTTTAAATGATAAAAAAACTCCAATTCATTCATAAAACGAAGTTAAATATTTTCTGCAATACTTTTTCTCTCCAAATAATTTTTGTTTGCTCAAAAAAGAACAAAAACACCCTAATCTACTGATAATCAACACAATACCTTTACCAAACCTACTCCTATTCATTCTTTGTAAACTTCTGTAAAACCTTGTAAGCCATTTTACCAAACCTTTACAAATGATTTTTTTGATTCTCCACTCCCCTTGCCCGTAGATTTATCTCGAAATTATTTTAAAACACTTTTTAAAAATTAAAAGATGAAAAATTATAAACTTCTAGCATTATTGATTTTACTCCATACTCCTTTTTTATTATTGGCTCAACAAGGATATTCTTCTGCATCAATGGGTATGAGCAAGCAAAAATCTGCTCAAATGATTATCCCTCAACCAGACGAAATTGTGGTGGAAGAATACTTCAATTATCACACTCATGCTTTGCCTTTACCAGAGGGAAATTTAGCAGTAGGATTGGATGTTCGATGGGGCAATAATCAGGTCTCTCCAACGAGCAATGAAGCAGTCTTACAAATCGGGTTGACAACAGGTCTAAAAGAAGCATATTTGAACTCTCCTCCAGTCAATATTAGCCTTGTAATTGATAAAAGTGGCTCGATGGGAGCAGAAGGGAGATTAGTAAAAACAAAGCAAGCCATGGCAGAATTGGTGAAACATTTAAGACCAAAAGATTTCATTTCAATTGTGCAATTTGATCATGTGGCCAATGTTGTTTTGCCAACTCAGAACGTAACTGATTTAGCTAAAATTCAACAAGCAATTTCTAGTATTCAATTAGGCGGATCGACCAATTTACATGATGGAATTATGTTGGGTTTTCAAGAAGCATTAAAAAATGATCAAACTAATGTTTCGAGTCGAGTGATTGTTTTGACTGATGCGATTGCCAATACAGGTGTAATTGATCCTGAAAAAATGATTCAAAATAGCCAAGGTTATTCAGCCGAGAATTCAATTGATTTTGCCATGATTGGAGTTGGTGTAGATTTTAATTATCAACTTTCAAGACAACTTACTCAGAATGGAAAAAACCAAATTCACTTTATTAATGATCCTGATGATATAAAAAAAGTATTCGTAAATGAGGTGGAAGCATTGCTTTATCCTGCTGCAAAAATGCCTTCTATAGAAATTGAGTTTGGTGAAAATTTAGAGCTTGATCAATTTTATGGATATGATCCTACAATTGGGAATCAAACTATCCGATTGAATTTAAATAATATAAATGCGGGTTTAACTCAAGTTATTTTAGCAAAATTCAAAGTGAAAGGTGGTAAGAAAAAAGGCACTAATGTAAAAGTGAAATTGAATTATTTTGACGTTCAGAAAAACAAAATGATCAGCCAAAATGTAAAAACAAATTTAAAAATTGACAATTCTTGGACTGCACACAAAATGCTTCAAGATACAGATGTGGGGAAAAATTATCGAATTGCACAAATGGCACAAGACTTAAAAATCATGTCTGAGTTTTATCAAAAAAACCAACCGTTTGCAGCAAAAGGACATTTGAGTTTGGCAATAGATTCTATCAAAAAAGAATATCCTAACCCGACTGATGTTGACTTTTTGAGAATGCTGAATATTTTGGAAAATTATATGGGAAGATTAAATGGTCTTTTGGCAAAGAAATAATTCTTGCTTGTTTTTTTGTTTCGCCTTCAAAAGGGAGAAACAAAAACTAACACAAAATACTGATAATCAACTACTTACAAACCATGTAAACATCCTTAAACAATTCTCTTTTATTAATAATTAAAAAATAGAATCAACATGAAAAAAATATTATTAGTAATATTTCTTCTTTGCAGTTATTTTCTAACAATACATTCCCAAGAATTAGGAAATGCAAATTCGGTATATTCAGGGAAATCAACTCCGAAAAACATCTACGCCAAAAGTTTTGAACCACAAATGCAATTCAATAATAACAATGTGGTTACAATTAAAGTCAAAGGCATTTATAATGATAACAATGTACGTCGAGTCGCCTATTTTGGATTAACTCAATTGGGTAAAAATATTGATGAGGTCAACGAATTAATGGATACTCGAATAAAAAATGTAGAACAAGAAATTAAAAAACTAGGCTCGTCTGTGGAGTTTTTTGCAGATATGATTTCGTTCATTCCAATTTATGAATTTGAGACGGAGAAAAAAATTTTTAATAAGCGAACTTATAATGAAGTGCCCAAAGGTTTTGAATTGAAAAAAAATATCCACATTGCTTTTTCGGATGGAAATTTAATGAACCAAATCATGGCAATTTGCGGAAAGAATGAAATATACGATTTGATCAAAGTTGACTATATTTCTAAAGATGTTGAAGGGGTTCATGATGCTTTACGAAAACAAGCCAACCAAGTTTATGCAAAAATGGTCAAAAATCATGAGTCAATTTTAGGTATAGATTTTTCCAAAAAAAGAAAACAATTCAACGAAGGATTTAATGTTGCTTATCCAAAATATCGATATAATTCCTACACCGCTTATTCGAGTCCTCAACTAAATGTAAAACGAAAATCAGTCGTTACTCAAGTTAAAAAATCGCCAACCATGTACTACGAACCAATGCAATATTTGCAAGAAAAATTTATCATCAATCCTGAAGTTATGAAACCTTCCCTTCAGGTAGTTTATGAAATGCAGGTAATTATTCAATTGAATGACCCTCCTCCACCGCCTGAGCCACAGGTTCAAGTTCAAATTAAAACGGAAGTTAAAAAGGAATTTTATATGGTAAATCCACAAGGTGTAGTTACTAAATTACCTACCAACTAGGTTTCTATTAATAGAATATTAGTGATGTGTAAATAAGTTTCCCCTTAAAACATGAGTCATCCCGAATTTTGAATAAATCAAGATTCGGGATTTCTTTTTTAAGAAAAATTTTTAGAAAAAAAGAACCTCTTATAAATTTGGGTATTCAACCACACCAAAAAAACAAGAGGTCTCATGTTTAAAACAT
>CAJQQY010000206.1 GCA_905480595.1 uncultured Saprospiraceae bacterium
TAATTGAGTTTTTTTCATTGCTACAATTCTAAAACCTGCTTTGTTGATGTGATTCAAAATAGCTCCGGTATGTCCAGCTTTAACTGCATCCGGTTTGATCATTGTAAAAGTAATTTTACCTGCCATGATAATTTGTTAAAATTTTTTATTTAAAATAAAATGAATTCAGAAATTAAACCCTTGAATTTCAATACAGTTACATTTATTCAAAGGCATTTTTAAAAAAACGCTGCAAAAGTATAATTAAATCCCTAAAATTTGTCAATTTCGTGCTCTCGTTTTTGAATCTTTGAAAAAAATTATTTTTTGTCCAAAGATCAAGCAAATTTTACACAGACTATTTCAAAGGAATACCGACTAAACCTAATATGGAGAATATTAAAGAATTAAAAAACCTACTTTCTATTCCTAAGGACATCGTTATCACATCTCATAGAAATCCAGATGGCGATGCGATTGGTTCTTCTCTCGCCTTATATCATTATTTAATTCGAAACGGACATACTGTTCGAGTAATGTTTCCATCTGAGTATCCTGATAATTTTGCTTGGATGCCTGATGCCGATAAAATTTTGATTCATGATATTGAGCCAGAGGATTCTAATAAGTATTTGAAAAAAGCTGATATTATTTTTTCTCTAGATTATAATGCTTTGGAACGAGTGGATAAAATGGGTGAAGTGATTGGTGCTTCAAAAGGCAAGAAAGTTTTAATTGATCACCATTTATTTCCTGAAAATTTTGCAGATTTTGTTTTGTCAGATACAACTGCGAGTTCGACTTGTGAATTGATTTATGATTTTTTAGTCATGATGGATGAGAAAAAAGGAATTGATGTAACGGTTGGTGAATGTATGTTTACGGGAATTTTGACGGATACTGGTTCTTTTAAATATAGTACTTCTCCAAAGTTATTTCGAATTGTAGCAGACTTGTTGGAGCGAGGAGTCGATGATTACACTATTCAAGATTTGATCTTTAATAGTTTGACAGAAAAGCAGTTGAGAATTTTAGGTCATATTTTACATAATCGAATGGAAATCTTACCTGAATATAAAACGGGGATTATCACTTTAACGAAAAAGGATTACGAAGATTTTAATATTCAGCGAGGTGATACGGAAGGAGTTGTCAATCAAATATTGATGATGAAAAATGTAAAAGTGGCTGTATTCATTCATGAACAACCAACGATTGTGAAAATCTCCATGCGGTCAAAAGGCGATTTTTCTGTTCAAGAAATTTGCCGAAAATACTTCAGAGGAGGTGGACATAAAAATGCTTCAGGTGGAGCTTCCTATTCAGGATTGAGTGCAACGGTGAATAAATTTAAAAAACTGTTGCCTGAATATAAAGAGCAATTGGATGCCTTGTAAGGTAGAGTGAATATCCAATGTTGAATGTTTAGAAAATACCTTAATTTTTAAAGGCCGAATGTTGGATATTCCTTAGCTTAGTGTATGAAACTCGATATTCAAAAGAAATAACACGTTAAGCCTATGAAACCATTCCTTCAATTTTTTTTCCTACTCTTAATTTCATCTTGCGAAACTAACAGCATCGATGGAGTTACTTCTTCCAATTATTCCTATAATTTTTTTGTTGATGAAGAAGGTGATTCTCCAAAGGTTGGAGATATGGTAAAATTTAGCGAAACTGTTTTTTTGAATGAGAAAGAAATTTCATCAACAGATGAATTTAAATTGAAAGAAATTATTTTGCCTTCCTCCGAAATTTTGTCACGACCACTTCCTCCTAATTATGAGATGTTATTCAAAATGTCAATTGGTGATAGTGTTGTAGTCACACAAGAATTAAAAGATTTAGAAAATCTTCCAAAAGGATTTACAACTGAAGATCAATTGAAATACGTGATTAAATTAATTGACATTACTCCCAAAGATGAATTGGAATCTGCTAAAAAAAAAGATAAAACTTCCGATAATTATCCCTATGAAGTTTTCAAAAAAACTGGAAATATAACTGCTCAGCCTGGAGATCGAGTTCGATATCGAGAGTATCGATATATTAATGGTGAATTGGAAAAAGAGACGCCAATGCACAAACCTTTACAAGCAATATTGCCTGCCAGAAATACAATTCCTTCGCCAGCTCCTGGAAACTATGAAGCCTTATTGTTAGGTGGAATTGGTGATAGTTTACATTTGGATCAATTGCTAGTTGGAGTGGAAAAATTACCCAGAAATTTAAAGGAAACAGATACCATTAATTATAGAATTCAAATAGTAGAAATTTTCACTCCAGGTGAATATGAGATTGAAAAAATTCTCAAAAAAGCAAAAGCAGAACAACTTAAAAAAGAAGCAATCGAAAGAAAAGAAGAAGTAGAAAAAACAACTTTGGCAAATATCGAAAAATTCAAAAAAGGAGAACTAGAGGATGATTTAATCTTCACCCATTCTGGCTTGAAATATATTGTGCATAAAAAAGGGAAAGGAAGAAAAACTTCCCCTTTGGAAAAAGTAGAAGTCCATTATATGGGTTTTTTGCCAGATGGAAGAGTATTCGATAGTACATTTGATGATGGCAATTCTTTTAAATTTCCATTGGGTGCAGAAAAAGTAATTAAAGGCTGGGATGAAGGAATTTCAAAATTAACTGTCGGTTCAAAAGCCACATTTTTTGTTCCTTATCAATTGGCCTATGGCAGAGCAGGTTGGTATGGAAAAATACCTCGTCGAGCAGATTTAGTTTTTTACATTGAATTATTAAGTAGTAATTGACCCTCATTGAATAGCTGCAAATTAAATTGAACATTGACCAATTGATTTTATACTTTTGCAAAAAAGGAATAACATATTTTATTTTTTAACAAAAAAAATACACGCTTGTAAAAGTGTTGTTATAAAAATTATGACTCAAGACCAATATAAAGAATTGGAGGAAAGATTGGGCGTTTTAAGGAGGTACCTTTGACGTTGATCAACGACTTTTAGAAATTGAAGATAAAGAACAATTGACCCTTGATCCTGATTTTTGGAAAGATCCAAAACGAGCAGAGGGCATCATCAAACAAATCAAAGGACACAAAAATTGGGTGTCTAATTACAATAAGACCAAGGTAGAAATTGATGAACTTGAAGTGCTTTACGAATTCTACAAAGAAGACGAAGCAACCGAAGAGGAACTCGATGCGCAATATGATAAAACCCTTGCTGCTGTTGATGATTTGGAGTTTAGATCAACATTGAATAAAGAAGAAGATGAGTTAAGTTGTTTACTTGAACTCAATGCAGGAGCAGGTGGAACAGAGAGTTGTGATTGGGCAGAAATGCTTCTTCGAATGTATATCATGTGGGCTGAGAAATCAGGTTACAAAGTCAAACAACTCAACCGTGTTGATGGTGATGTAGCTGGTATTCGAAGTGCTGAAATTGAGATCAAAGGCGATTTTGTCTATGGCTTGCTTAAGGGAGAAAATGGCGTTCATCGACTCGTTCGAGTGAGTCCATTTAATTCTCAAGGGAAGCGAATGACTTCCTTTGCATCAGTATTTGTTCATCCATTAATTGACGATACAATTGAAATAGATGTGAATCCTGCAGATTTAGATTGGGATACTTTTCGAGCAAGTGGGGCAGGTGGACAGCATGTCAATAAAACAGAATCTGCCGTGCGGCTTCGGCACTTACCTTCAGGTTTGGTGGTGGAATGTCAAGAGGAACGTTCGCAACACCTTAATAAAGAAAAAGCAATTAAGATGTTGAAATCTCGTCTCTACGAACTAGAAATTAAAAAGCGAGCTGCTGAAAAAAATAAAGTTGAAGCTGGAAAAATGGCTAATGAGTGGGGCTCTCAAATTCGTAGTTATGTCCTCGATGATCGACGTGTAAAAGATCATCGTTCCAATTTTCAAAATAATAATACTGACGCTGTTTTGAATGGAGACTTGGATGGTTTCTTAAAAGCATTCTTAATGGTGGACGCGGTTTAATAACGATGAACTGTTAACGGTGAACGGTTAATTCCACAATGGTATTAATCGTTCACCGTTCATCATTAACCGTTGATTCACGAATCCATTTTTCATATTCCTTATTTGCTTCTGCTTCAATCTTCATGATGCAAGGCACATCGTAGGGATGGATTTCTTTAACTTCTTTTTGTAAAACTTCCCACAACTCTGGAATTGTTTTGACGATGGAAACATATTCGTTTTCATTTTCAATATTTCCATTCCACCAGTACATACTTTTTATGGGAAAAATATTGGCGCAGGCGACTAGCTTTTTTTGGAGTAATTGGTCGGCTATTTTTTGCGCATTTTCTTCAGAGGAGTGAGTGATGTATATTATGATGAAACTCATTTTTTAATATTATATATCCAAAATCCCTTCAGGGAGATTCATGTAAATGTATTGTTTTTTCTCATCGATTTTTTCAATCAAACTTTCGTGAAGTGGTATGAAAATTTCTTTTTCATTATGAGAAATAACCGCCATCTCTTGTTGAGGAAATTCGATGACGTCTTCGATTTTTCCAAGTTCACCGATCTCAGTATCTACTAAAGTGAAATCAACTAGATGGCCAAAAACTAAATCTGACTCGACTTCAATTTTCCTTTCCTCCTTTTTTAAAATATTCGTAGGCTGCAAAAATATTTCTTTGGAGGATAAAAGTTGAGCAGCTTCTTTGGAATCAACATCTTCTAACTTTAAAGTCAATTCATTTTCCAATGTTGCTTTTTCTACAAAAAAGGGGAGATGCCTTCCTTTGATGGAAAGAAAAATAACAGGAGTCTTCAAAAAATCTTCCAGATATTCGTCTTCCACTAGGACTTTTAATTCTCCTTTTAGTCTATGTTCCTTTTTAGTAAAACCAATGCTCGTGTATTTTTCCATGGGCGCAAAAATAGGTTATTTCACCTGAAATTTTAAACTAACCTTTTCTCCTTTTTCATTTTTCACCAATAAAAAATAACTCCCAGCTGGACAGTTTGAAATTGGAAATGAATAGGTGTTCGTATTATTTGATGACTTTGTAATAATTTCTGTACGAATACTTTTTCCATCCATCCTTATTGCTTCCAAAGTAATTTCCCCAAACCAAGAACCTGGAATTTTTACTTGCAAAACTTGATTATGAGAAACTGGATTTGGGAAAAGAGTGATACTTTCAGTTTCATTTATAGAATAAGTACTAGTTGATTCTTGGCAAGAAACAGTATCCAACCATTGAAATGCGTCTGTCAAAATTTGATTCCGATTTGGGAAATCAATCGTGTGTCCAACTCCACTCATCAAAATAGAATTGACGCATGCATTGTTATTTTCCATCGCATTTTTTAGAGGTGTAAATCGAGTGTTGGGTGAATCATTACTTCCGTGAACTAGATACATTGGATGCCACGCAGCATTTGCTTCCAATCCAGAGATTTCACCTATGCTTATTGCTGCTCCAATTGGCATAAATCCTCGAAACCGTTCGTGATTATTTAACCCATAGGTGTAAACAGTCTTTCCTCCCCAAGAGAATCCCATTGCATATACTTTCTCTAAATTGATATTATACCACATTTCCATCGAGTCCAAAAGCGCTGTCGTAAATGCAGTATCAATTGGATCATCAATTGCTCCATCGGCTCCACCATCAGGACAAACGAGCAATAAATTATTCATCTCCGCAAAATCAATCAAAGTGTCGCACCAAGATTCTCCATCCCAACGATTGGTGTTCAAAGGATGCAAACCTAGCATTAAAGTGTGTGGCGTGTTCACATCATAATCAGAAGGAATGTAAATGGAATATTTTTTTGCAGGATCAGTTTGGAAAGCAAAATTTCCATCAACTCGTTGTTGAGCGAAAATCTGAAAAGCAAAAAATAGAATAGAAAAAGAAAGTAAATATTTTTTCATGATGAATGATTTTGAGTTTTTCACAAATTAGAAATTTATGAAGAACTCAAAATCATTATGATTGGGAAATGTCTTTGGTTAGACAGGGGATTATTCTTTTAGAAGGTTGAAAGAATTGAGGAAGTTGCTCATTTCGTCTTCTAGTATAGCCTCTTTCTCTGTAAGAAATTGAAGATAATAGAATCTGTTTTTATCTAGTAATCT
>CAJQQY010000207.1 GCA_905480595.1 uncultured Saprospiraceae bacterium
ATTGGTTGTTAGCGTCTTGCGTAAGAATTAATTGGTCAAACAATTGGGTGTAGAACAATAGATTATTGATAGAAAAGCTGACTTCATCAAATAAAATCGTTTTGTAATTAACATCCCAATTGACTCCTAAGGATGTTTCTGCTTTCGTATTATCTATTCCAATTGGAAGGATGCTTTGAAAAGTGCGGTTTTCCGCTTCCTCGCTAAAAATAGTTGGCAGTTTGTACCCCATTCCACCGCCAATTCGAGTTGTCCAATGCTCGTTCAAGTCCAACAAAAGATTTATACGAGGCAAAACAAACCAATCATAATCAGTATTATAATCAACTCTTAACCCTAATTCTAAAGCTGCTTTTTCCGTGAAAGACCAAACATTTTGACCAAAAACACCAAAGGTATTATTGCTGTAATCCCTTACAGGATTTTGATTAAAAGGTGTTTCGGTAAATTCCTCTGTCCACATATTTGCACCAAAAACCCAATCAGCTTTTTCGTTTGATGTGGAATAAGATACCTCTGAAAAACTGGCTATTTGTTGACCATCAAAAGCATAATCTGGAATTTCTATACTTCTGTCAAAAAAATTGACGCTGTTTCTAATCGTTAAATTTGCATCTTCTGAAAATGCTTTTTGATAGCTAATTTGCGAAGCCAATCGAGTAGATTTATTTTCCTCCGTAAAAGGATGCTCGGCACTCGGTGAATTTTCGATAGCGGTTACATCGCCTCCCAATCGGTTTTCAAAAGAGCTGTTTACTCCTATCCTTAAACTACTACTTTCGTCAAAATCATAAAAGAAGGTGGGGTTAACAGAAATATTTCTCACCTGCGGAAGTTCCGAGAAATTATCATCATTGACATCATAGACTTGTTGAATATTCCCGACTGTATAAAGAGAAAAACCAACTTTTCCATAGTCTTCAGCATAAAAGCCATTTAAAGTAGAACCCAAAGCTTGAGTTTGGGTAAACATAAATTCCAATTGCGGTTCTTCTTCGGGGCGTTTGCTAATCAAATTGACCAGTCCTGCAATCGCTCCGCCACCATATAGTGTAGAAGCACTTCCTTTAATAATCTCCACTTGCTTCAAATCCAAAGGTGGTATTTGCATGATACTCAATCCTCCTGCAAACCCTCCGAAAATTGGAAAACCATCTTTTAATAATTGAGTATAGCGACCATCTAAGCCCTGAATACGAATACTTTGATTGGCTGAATTAGCGGATGTTTGTTGCATTTGGATACCCGTACTTTCACGCAATAGCATGGAAATATTGGTAGAGTTCATAAATGCTTTTTCACCTAATTCCTCTGCGGTGATTGCTTCCAATCGAGTCGGTAAATCTTGAATTAAACGGCTGCTTCGGGTGGTCGTGACGGTTACAGTTTCCAGTTCTTCACTTCCCGATTCAAGGAGAATAATTAAAGGTTCTTGTTGGGGTAAAATAACTTCTATTTTTTTCTCTTGATAACCCACATAGGTAATCCGAACCTCGTAACTTCCAGCAGGTAAATCACTCATTTCAATTTTACCATCTAAGTCTGTTACGCTACCTTCATCAAGCGTTTCAAAAAAGACATTTACACCTATTAGTGATTCTTGTGTTTCGCCATCTAAAATAGTGGCTTTAAATGTGTTTTGGCTGTAAACCACGTTCATCGCAGCCATTGCCAATAACGACAATATTAATTTTTTCATTTTTTGAATATTAGATTAATCAAACAAATTTTTAAAAAGGGCATACTTGTCCATGCCAGATTGATTAACCTAATTGTGGCGGTTGCCAAATGGAATGATTGAAGTCGGAAGGGTGAAAATGTAATACAAGCGAAGGTGTGTTTTTAGGTAATGGAGTAAGTGCTTTTTCTGGAAGACAAATCTCTTCAACGGTATTAAGGGCAGAAAAACAACTACTACAAATACAAAAGGGAGAACAAGGGGAATCTTCACAAGGGTCAGAATTTTGTTCTACCTCTAAATTATTATTAATTTTTAAATCCAATAGTTTATTGGCTAATACCACAATGCCACCACCGCCATCTCCGCAGGGTGCAAGTGATAGCGCAAAAATGTAAATTGTGAATATTTTAATAAAAAACTTCATCATCGCAAAAATAACAAATTTTTAATCTTGCCGAACTTAGTAATTGAACTTTGGGTGTAGGACAATTTTCATGGAGAAAAAATTGTCCCACACCCTCCACTATTCTTTCTTTCTTCTAATGCTCATGCTCCAACTCCCCCGCCTTCGATTGAGCATATACATAATAAGCTCCATCCGTTACAATCTTCATCCCTTCAGGTATTTCATTAATTAATTTTACAGCAGTAAAACCTTTGTCAGTAGTACTTGGTATGACCATAATTTGTTCAAACTTCAGCTCCTCTTCCTCTGTTTGGTCATTCGCTACATAGATATAAGAAGAAGCTCCATCCTTAATAATTGCCTTTTCGGGCAAGGCTTGAACCGTCTGGTCATTCAGCCAAATTTTTGCTTCTACGAATAAGTCTTTAATAAACTTAGGACGTTCTTTTTCCAAATGTCCATGAATACGGACGGTCTTGTTTTCGGTATTAAATTCTTTGCCAATAATGTGGACTTCTCCTTTGTAAACTTGATTTCCCAAAGCAGGAACGGTATAGCTGATTTGCTGCTCTTCTTTAATGTTAGCGATGTCGTTTTCAAAAACATCTAATTCTAAATGCAGGTGATTTTCGTTGACAATTTCCATCAATTCCAATTCAGGCGTTACATACATTCCATTGTGCATTTTTATGGAAGTAATATAGCCTGCCATCGGAGCGTAAATAGGGATTCTTTCGACAATATTATTTGGTGTTAAATCACGAACGTTAATTCCCAAATAAGCTATTTGTTTTTCTATTCCCTTTAAGGTTGCCGTTTTTCTATTCACTTCGGATTGAAATCTTTGTACGTTTTTCTCGATACCAGCATTTGATTCAACCAATGTTTTTTGGCGAGCCAATTCCTGTTGGTCAAAAACTAATTCAGCAGCTACTTCAAGGTATTCTTGTTGATGTTGGATAAATTCAGGATTTTCCAAATACGCCATGATAACTCCTTTTTTCACATAACTGCCTTCGACGTATTTATTGCTGTTTTTAATAAAACCACTTGCCTTTGCGCTTAGAGAAGTCAACGCATTTGGCGGTAGCCCTAAAGTCCCTGTAGCACTTACATAGTCATTGATTTTGATTTTGGAAAAATCACCGAACTGAATGTTCATGGTTTTTATTTGCTCTTTGGTCAGGTGGATTTCTCCTTCTTCGTGTTCTTCCCCTTCTTCACTATGTCCGTGCCCATCGTCTTCCGAATGCTCTTCTTTTTCTGCATCATGATTATGTCCATCCTCCTCCGAATGTTCGGTGGTTTCGTTTCCATGATTGTGACCATCGCCCTCGGTGTGTTCGTGACCGCAGGAGAAAAAAAGTAGCATCACCGCTACTGAGCATATTAATAAGGTTGATTTATTTATGAATTTCATTTTAGAAATATTTTTATTGATTTGACAAAAATTGATACAACACTACCGCTTTATTATGCGATAAAATCTGCTCCCAATACTGCTTGTTGTTTTTGGAAAGCAGGTGGAGGGTGTTAAGTAATTCGAGATAGGAAATTTCACCTGCCTGATAATTAAGTTCGGAAATCCGTTTCATTTCAGGATTGATGTTTTCTAATTGTTCCTGATAATAATTCACCCCTGTTGCATACAGTTGAATAGCATTCTCGACAGATAATAATTCCTGTTTGGTTCGCAAACGTTCTGCTTCCAAATTAGCCTGAGCGACATCAACTTGTAATCGTTGAGCTGTAATTTTTTGCTTTGCCTGTTTGTTGAAAAGCGGAATTTGCACCCCTGCCTGTAATCCATGCAACCAACCGCCCTCAAAGTAATTTTGAGCAGCATATCCCAGATTAAAATCAGGTTTCATCCTTGCTTTTAAAACATCAATATTTGCCTGTTCAATTTGAATGTGTTGATTGGCTAATTGTACTCGAAAGGAATTGATACTATCGTTTAAGACAAATGGAATTACTATAAGACTGTCTGTTGAAGTAACCGCTTCATTAGTATTGAGCAAACCAGCTAATTGTTTTTCCAGATTGGTGATTTCTAAATCCACCTGATTCACCAATAAATTATATTCATTAAGGGAAGATTGAATCGTCAACAACTCAATGCGATTTGCTGCTCCAACATCAACCCGAACTTTTGCCATTTGAGCATATTGCTGATAGGTCTGAATAAGTCTTTCATACAGTTGTCGTAATTCCTTTCGCTGTTGTAAATCCAAATAGCTTTGTTGCACTTGTAAGCGCAATTCTTTTTCTGTTAAATGCTTTCGCAGAATGCTTTGAGCTACCTGTTCATTTTGCAAACTATTCTGCGCTTTAGTGGCAGCAGGATTAGGGATGTTTTGCACCACTCCGACTTGATTTACTCGTTGTCCGTTTTCCCTAAAAAGTCCATCGCCCTGATAACTAAAATTAGTTGTGCCAAGACTGTATTGCATATTTTGCAAAGACTGACTTTGCTGAATTTGCAAATCAGCAGCTCGAACAGATGGATTATTATTAACCGCCATTTCGACTGCTTCATTCAATGTAATCGGTCGCTGTTGAGCTTGTGTTGACCAACTAAAAAACAATAACGGCAATAAAATTAAAGCACTTGTCGGCGGTAAAGACGGTTTATTTTTTCGCTCCTGCCATTGTGCCAACCAACTATATAAAATAGGTAGAACCACCAGCGTCAAAAAAGTAGCAGTTAGTAAACCGCCAATCACCACCGTTGCCAATGGTCGTTGTACCTCTGCTCCTCCAGAGTTTGAAAGTGCCATTGGGAGAAATCCAAAAGAAGCAACCATTGCAGTCATTAAAACAGGTCTCAATCGAACAGTTGTCCCTTTGATTATCCGCTCTCGAATATTGGTCATGCCCTCGTCTTTCAATTGATTAAAATAACCAATCAAGACAATACCATTCAAGACGGCAACCCCGAATAAAGCGATAAAACCAATGCCTGCCGAAATACTAAACGGCATCCCTCGAAGCTCTAAAGCCCAAATACCCCCAATGGCAGAAAGTGGGATAGCGGTAAAAATCAACGCTGCTTGCGAGACAGAACCAAACGTAAAAAAGAGCAAAATAAAAATAAGTGCCAAGGCAAGCGGTACGGCTATCATCAACCGTGCATTGGCTGCTTTAAGGTTTTCAAATTGTCCACCATAAGTAAAATAATAACCCGCAGGTAATTCAACTTTTGCATCCAATTCTGTTTGAATTTTGCTGACCAAAGTTTCTACATCGGTATCTCCTACATTCACACCGATGACAATTCTCCGATTAGTATTTTCTCTCGAAATCTGCATGGGCGCATCTATCAACTCTACCTCCGCTACTGCTTGTAAAGGTACTTGCGTTCCGTTATCTAAACTGATGTATAAATTTTGTACATCTGCTATTCCATTACGATATTTTTCATCCAGTCGAACCACTAAATCAAACCGCTTTTCCCCTTCGTAAATCACCCCTGCACTTTCCCCTGCAAAAGCACTTCTGACGACTTGATTGACTTCTTTGACCTGTAAGCCATATTGCGCCATTTTATCATATTTGAACTTGATTACGATTTGAGGCATCCCAATTGTTTGTTCTACATTGACCGTTCCGACCCCATCTATTTTAGTGATAAAACTTTCTGCTTCCTTGGCTTTACTGTAAAGCAAATCCAAATCCTCACCATATAATTTGATAGCAATGTCGGATTTTGAACCTGTCATCAATTCATTAAATCGTAACTGAATAGGTTGAGAAAATTCGTAGCCTACACCAGGAATTGCACTTAATGATTTTTCGATTTTCTCAAACATATCTTTTCGATTATGCGCAGAAGTCCATTCTGATTTTGGTTTCATCACCAAAACATAATCTCCAATTTCGACGGGCATCGGGTCGGTGGGTATTTCGGCTGCACCAATATTGACAACAATATCTTCAATCTCTGGAAATTCATTCAGCAATTTTTTCTGAATAATGGATGCCATTTCTATACTTTGCGAAAGCGAAGTACCGGGTGGTAAAATTTGTTGCATCGCCAAATCTCCCTCTTCCAAGGTCGGAATAAATTCTCCTCCCATTCTGCTGAAGACAATAAAACTAAATACGAATAGCGCAATCGTTGCTAAAACGAATACTGTTTTTAATCGTAAAGCAGCATTTAAAACAGGTGTATATAGTTTTTGGAAAAAAGAAATGATGCGGTCGGCAATCGTTTTTTTATCTGATATTTTTTTG
>CAJQQY010000208.1 GCA_905480595.1 uncultured Saprospiraceae bacterium
AAATTGACGGGAGCTAATCGAGTACGATTTTTAAAATACAAATACACTCATACTGAAAACAACACAAAATGGTACTCAACTAAATACTTAATCACCTCTGGAAGTAGAACAGTTAGCATGAGTATCTTTAGTCCAAAATCAGATTATTCCGATATGGAAAGCTATATGCAATTTATTCAAATAAAATAACTCACTCATGACTAAAACTCTATTTTCATTTTTTGTAATTGTATTATTACACAACATAGGTGTCGCTCAATCCTACACTTCATATTTTACTGGTGACGTTTCAGATACCGTTGTTTCACCGCTTGGAGGAACCTGCATGATGGGGGGCGCAACCGAAAATGATGATGCTATGAAATGGTTTTTGGAACGAAGTGGTGGCGGAGATGTTTTAGTGATTCGAGCATCTGGATCTAATGGATACAATGATTATTTGTATAGCGAATTAGGTGTGTCGGTCAATTCTGTGGAGACGATCGTTTTTCATGATGGACAAGCAGCCTTAGACAGTTATGTCTTGGAACAAATTGCCAACGCCGAAGCTATTTGGATGGCAGGAGGCAATCAATGGAATTATGTTGACTATTGGAGAGATAGTCAAATCAGCCAAATCATCAACGAAAATATTGCTAATAAAAATATTGTCATTGGTGGAACGAGCGCAGGAATGGCTGTCTTGGGAGGCATTTATTTTACGGCTCAGTTTGGTACAATCACTTCTACGACTGCTTTACAAAACCCTTATAACAATACACTTACAATTAGTCGAGACTCATTCTTCAATGTTCCTTTTTTGCAAAATACTATTACAGATACTCACTATGATGACCCTGATCGGAGAGGTCGACATGTGGCATTTTTAGCAAGAGCAGTTAAAGACTGGGGAGTTAATGCGAAAGGAATTGCTTGCGATGAATATACTTCGGTTTGTATTGATAATGACGGAAAAGCCTATGTTTTTGGGAATTTCCCTAATAGTGATGATAATGTTTATTTTTTGCAAGTGAATTGTTTCGCACCCAGCGAACCTGAATTTTGCGAAGCTGGTTACGACTTAAATTGGGTAAGAAATGATCAAGCGATAAAAGTTTATCGCATCAAGGGTGATGCTTCAGGAAGCAAATATCTAGATTTAAATAATTGGGAAGAAGGCAATGGAGGTATTTGGGAAGACTGGTATGTAGAAGATGGAACACTCAACACTAATTCTGGAGATCCAATTGATATTGTTGCTTGTGAGTTCTCTTCCACTCAAAATATTTTAGAAGAACAAATTGAGTTTTTCCCAAATCCTTTGACTGATGATTTTTTACAAATAAAAAATGAAGCTCATCAAATTGATCGAGTAGAAGTTTTCGACGCACAAGGAAAAAAGATTTTTAAAGGAAATAAAAAACAATACATTTACAAAATTGACTTTTCTAATTTCCCAAGCGGAGTTTTCTTTGTAAAAGTTTTTTCCAATGACTCTTTTTTAACAAAAAAAATCATTCGGTAATTTCATTTCAAAAAATAAAAAAAGGTTCAAAAGCCGTAAATCGCTTTTGAACCTTTTTATTTCCCCAAGAAAAACTGCGCTAAAAATCAAGCACAATCTAACTCCTCTTCAGAGGAAAGAGGTTTTAATTTCCTAAAATCAAAGGTAACCCTTCTTCTCCTCCACCGACAACTACCACTTTAGAATTAGGAGATTTCGCTAATTCTAAAGTTGCTTCGATTCCTTTATCCCTCAAAATATTATTTGTCAAACTTGCATTCAAAATTCTATTCGCTTCTGCTTTTGCATTTGCTTCAATAATCTTACGCTCTGCTTCTTTTCGCTCACGATCTAGTTTAAATTCAAATTGGAAAGACAATTGTTCCTCTTCTAATTTTTTCTCAATCGCTACTTTCAAACTCGCTGGCAATGCTACTTCCCTAATTAATACTTGATCTAAAATCAAATGTTTTTTCTCCACATTTAATTTCGTTCTATCCAATATTTCAGTTTGAATAGCTTCTCTCTTTGTTGAATATAATTCTTCTGGTAAGTATTTTCCGATCACCTCTCTCGTGGCAGATCTAATTTCTGGCTTAACAATTACTTCTAAATAATTAGGCCCAATTTCTTCATGTAGTAATCCAATATTCTTAATTGTTGGTTGATATCGATAAGACAACTCAACATCGATAGTCAAACCATTTTTAGAAAGTACAGACATCTTTTCAAATGCTTCTTTCGTCCGAGTATCATAAAGAATCAATTTATTCCAAGGAGCAATGACGTGAAAACCTTGTCCCAAAATATTTTTCGTATCCAATCCGCCACCGAATCGCTTAAATTCAACGGCATTTTCTCCAGGTTGAATCGTTTTAAAAATACTTCCTGAAAGTGTAAGGAGTACAACTAAGGCAAAAAATGCCATTACTCCGAAGCTAATTAATTTTCCTTGATTAGAAGGTGCTTGGCTCATATTTGTATGATTTATGTTATTTTAAAAAATAATGATCCTTTTTGAAAATTTGTACGTAAATAATGATATCAAATTTTCAAGAGGAATAAAAACTCTACAATGGTACAAAATTTCACCCCAAGTAGTTTATACTTTTCTATGAAATCATTGTGAAAATAGATATTCGTTCTAAATTTAATTTAATTTTGCATAAATTTTAACTTGTTCCAATTAAAACAACCGATTTTGAATTTTAACTCGAAAAAATCTTTTCTCTATTTTTTCCTCATTTCCACTTTTTTATTGTTGGGCAAATCCAATTTTGCTCAAACTCCAGCTATCGAAAAAAATGAAAAAATTCCTTTTCTTCAACCTGCTGATACTTTGCACAAAGGTCGATTTTGGACTTGCTCTGCTATAGGTGCAACTATTTATGGATCGGCTGTAGTGGGGCTCAATGAGATTTGGTATGCCGAAACGGAGAGAAGTAATTTCCAATTTTTCAATGACTACGGAGAGTGGAGACATGTCGATAAAATGGGGCATACTTTTACTGCTTACAATTATACGAATTGGTTATTTACCGGTGCAAAATGGACAGGAATGAAACGAAGGCGAGCGATGTGGACCGGGGCAGGTTTAAGTTTTTTGTTGCAAGGAACCATTGAAATGATGGATGGATATTCTGCCAAATGGGGATTCTCAGTTCCTGATGTTGCCTTTAATACTTTGGGAATTGGATTGTTTGTTGGTCAAGAATTAGCATGGAAGGAGCAACGAATCATCATGAAAGTTTCTTCAACAGTTCCTACCTACTCTACCGATGTTTTGACTTCAATCGATGGCATGCATACGACTACTTATCGTGAGCGAGCGCACTCTCTTTATGGAAGTCGTTTTCCAGAAACACTTTTGAAAGATTATAATGCTCAGACCAATTGGCTCTCATTCAATATTCATTCTTTTATGAAAAAAAAGGATACGCGATTTCCGAAGTGGTTAAATGTTGCGGTAGGTTATGGTGCGCAAAATATGTATGAAGGTTTCGATTATGAATGGACGGAGGAGAAAACTGGAATTCAGTATCAACGTGATCCAAATATTTACCCTCGATATAGCCAGATTTATTTTTCTTTTGATGTGGATTTGATGCGGATAAAAACGAAGAGTCGGTTTTTAAAAACGGCTTTTGTTATTTTGAATTGGATAAAGATTCCATCGCCAACTTTGGAGTTTAATACTTTGGGGCAAGTGAAGTTTTTGCCTATTTATTTTTGAAAAATAATGGAACACGGATGACACGGATTTTCTCCCAACATAATTGTGATCGCCTGATTTGCTAAAATTCGCTCGATCCACAGCATCTATATTCTACTATCCATTCCGTTTTTTCAATCGGATTCTCCGAGGACCATACCACAACCAAAATCCAGTCGCAATCAAAAACAATAAACCGATTCCTAAAAAATTCATCGAGATCAATTTGAAGCCATCAGAGATAATCGAACCATCATGCAAACTCTCAATCCAATCCGAATATCTTTTTTCAATCGACTTTACTTCTCCTGATTTTGCATCGACTTGGACTTCCCAGTTTCCTTCTTCAAACAATACTTTTACAATTCCTTTGGATGGACGCGCGTCCATTCGATCTATAGAATTTTCATTTTGTTCAGGATAAGTTTCATGCAAAGCATTTTCAGCGATTGCACTAAGTTCATTGAGCGATTTCCATTCTGCCAAATCTTTACTTACTCCTTTTTGAGTAGGCGGTTGAATGATGTCAACCTCTTTTTTTAAAGCTAATAAAACTCCAGTCACGGCACTAATAACTAACAACAAAGCTAAAGTCAATCCCATCCAACGATGGAATACTCTAAAATCTCTGAGGCTTTTGATGAGTGTTTTTAGTTTCAAAATCTTAAAATATAAATTTGGGTATTAAATCTAAAAATTAGCGTTTCAAAAAAATTGAAACGCTGATTTTATATTTTCTTATGCTATTAAATTTTCTTTGTCGGCAGGTAAAATTTTTCCAACAGCTTCACCAAATCCAATGCGAACTCCATTCTTTTCACACCATCCTTCGATGATTACAGTATCCCCATCAGCAATGAATTTCCGTTCTGTTCCGTCAACCATTTTAACTGATTTTGTTCCTTGCCAACTAATTTCCAACATTGAGCCATATGACTCAGGCGTCTTTCCACTTATCGTACCTGAAGCATACATATCGCCTACATTTATATTACACCCATTAACTGTGTGGTGCGCCAATTGCTGACTCATATTCCAATACATATATTTGAAATTAGACTCAGAAACTACAACTGGTTCGCTTCCATCTGGTTGAATCTTTACAGCTAATTTTATGTCGTAATTTTTATCTCCTTCATATTCTAAGTATGGCAAAACTGGTGGATCTTGAACTGGCCCAGCTACTCGAAATGGTTCCAATGCATCCATCGTCACAATCCAAGGAGAAATAGTTGATGCAAAATTTTTCCCTAAAAAAGGGCCTAATGGAACATACTCCCATTTTTGAATATCACGTGCTGACCAGTCATTGAACAAACACATTCCAAAAATAAAATCTTCTGCTTCTTGCGTCAAAACCGTATCTCCCAAGTTTGTTTTGCGACCAATTACAAACCCCATTTCCAACTCAAAATCTAATAATTTACATGGCCCGTAAACTGGTTGTTTTGAGTCTTTTGGAATCTGCTGACCTTTTGGTCTTTTGATTTCAGTTCCTGAAACTACGATGGAAGAGGCTCGTCCGTGATAACCAACTGGCAAGTGTTTCCAATTTGGTAATAAGGCATTTTCAGGATCTCGAAACATCTTTCCCACATTAGTCGCATGTTCGATACTTGAATAAAAATCGGTATAATCTCTAATATCAATTGGCATTAACAATTCCACTTCATCCATTTTGTGAAATATATGTTCTGCCATATCTCGACTATTCCACTTGGTTTCATTTTCATTTAAGATTTCAGAGAGTCGATTACGAACTGCTCGTGTCACCTCTTTTCCCAAAGCCATAAAGTCATTAATATATTGATTGTAAAATATTGCTCTTGGTATTTCTAAATCTGCAAAAAATGCCAAATCATTTACCTTGGCTAAATCGACCACATAATTTCCAATTGCAGAACAAACACGTGGTTCTGAATCTTTAGTTTTAAAAATTCCAAATGGTAAATTTTGGATTGGGAAATCACTTCCTTCTGGTACTGCTACCCAAGATTTTAAGGTTGGGTTATTTGCTCTGATCATTCTATTTTTTTTTGATGAAAAATATATTTGCAAAAGTAATATTTTTCGATAATTGTTTAGAATCTCATTTCATAAATTCCAAAATGGGAATTTCTATTTTGATTAAACTCTCGGGGACAAAAATATGGGGATGCAAAATAGTGGACGGGTGGCCCGTTTTATACTGTTTGAGCGGAGCGAGTTTATAAAACTAGACTTTTTGGTTACTTTTGGGGCAATGCCAAAAGTAACCAAAAAGTCTAGAATTGGAAACTCGCTCCGCTCAAACAGCCCAATTCTTGCCTCCCGCCCCACTACTCAAAATCCTCCGGTTCAATTTTTTCCTAAAGGATTTTTTTCTAAATTATCTCATAAAAAAATCGGTAATGATTCATAAAACCATTACCGACTCTTTATTATTTAAAAAACAAGCTAAAATCTAGCACTCCCAAAACTCCCCTTTAGGGGGCGGGGGTTTAAACTACCATTGGCTCCTTCACTTTTCCACCTCCATAAACCATCGACACAAATGGCCCATTCATAAATGACTCAGGATCTAACTCACTTTGGAAAACAACTCCTTTCCATTTGCCAGTCGCTAACATTCTAGCACATTCCGCCAATGGAGCAGCAGTTGTAGATTGAATTGCTCGAAGCATTTTAGTTCCAACTTTCATTGGTAAGATTCGGTAGGAACCTTCCATTGCTCGAAGATTTCCATCCTTATCATTTCCTTGCACCGATGCATAAATGATCACCTGATCTTCTTCAATCATTGGTACAAATGCTTGCATAATAAATTGTAATCTTTTCACTCGATCCTCCCCTTCTGGAATTACAGCTAAAACATTATCTACCCATTGGTAATGACCAGGGAAACGCAATGTTTTATAATCTAAAGTTGTCACTCTTCCAGCTAATGCATCTGGCAAATCTGCCGCACCTCCTGAAGTCAGATTATCTTCCAATGTCAATCCATCAACGATCAAAGTTTGTCTTTCAGACAAAGCAGGAAGTAAAACTTTTTCGCCATTTCTAACAGCCACACAAGGTTTCAAATATTCTGTAGCGACCCCAACTGGACTCCAAGTGAACCCATAAAAATGAGGCGCTCTTGCATGTTTTGTCAATGCGCCAACTTTCATCGACATTTTATCAATTCCATTTACACCATGTTGAGCACAAAAGTCATTGAATAATTTCATTCCCAAAACATTGATAAATCCAGGAGCTAATCCAGTTTGTAAAACAAAACCTCGGTCTGAACCTTCAGCAATTTCGATCACCTCATTAGTTTCTTTTACATATTCCGTTAAGTTTGCATAGTGCAAATCATACTCTCGACATAATTTTGCCATTCGAGGAGCTTGACTTCCAGGAAGACAATCCAATAAAATATCTGCAGTTTTTAAAACCTCGATCATTTCATCATCCACACCTTCCGCAGGCATATTAAATGGAGTTACATCACCTATTTCTCCCAATCCTTCTTCGATCCATTGAGCAGCTTCTTTCGCTACTCTTAGATACAAATCTCCAATGAAAATTTTAGTTTCGAATTCTTTATTTTCGGCAAGAATTAATCCTACTGCACGTCCGATTCCGCCAGCACCAGCGATGACAATCTTGTTCATGGACAAAATGGTTTTATTTAGTTACAAAATATTTGGTTAGTTCGTATTACATTTTTTAATAATGCAAAGTTTGTTCCTAATTTTGGTGGAAATTTAAATTCTTTTTGGGTATAAAAAAGGACAGCTAATAAGCAATCCTATTTTTTATCTAAAAACATATTTAGCAATTCATCAGCTGCGCTAAATGAATTCCGTTTTCCTTCCAAAACCTCTTTTTCTATTTCCTCCAATCGTTTTTTCACTTTTTCATTTTTATAAAAAAAATCTTTCAATCCGTTCCCAATTTGTTCATGCAACCAAAAGAGAGATTGCTCTTTTCTTTTTTTATCAAAAAAATGATTCTTCTTGGTCAGTTTTTGATTTTCCAACAATAATTTCCAAATTTCATCAATTCCTGTTTGTTCGATAGCCGAACAAGTCAATACTTTTGGCTGGATTTCACTTTCTTTTAAAGGCATCAGATGTAAAGCATTTCGATATTCTCTTCGAGCATTCTTAGCAGCAGCAATTTGATCTCCATCAGCTTTGTTGACCGCTAATATATCAGCCATTTCGACAATCCCTCTTTTGATACCTTGAAGTTCATCGCCTGCTCCCGGAACTAATAATAAAAGAAAAAAATCAACCATTGAATGCACCGCCGTTTCTGATTGCCCCACTCCAACTGTTTCGACAAAAATAGTTTCAAAACCAGCAGCTTCGCAAAGCAATATCGTCTCTCTTGTTTTACGAGCGACTCCTCCTAGTGAGGTGCCAGCAGGTGAAGGTCGAATAAATGCATTCTTTTCCAAAGACAAATCATTCATCCTCGTTTTATCTCCCAAAATACTGCCTTTTGTCACACTACTCGATGGATCGATTGCCAAAACTGCCACCTTCCTTTTTTGAGAAATTACATACTTACCAAGAGCTTCGATAAAAGTACTTTTTCCAACTCCTGGAATACCAGTAATTCCTATCCGAATAGAATTTCCTGAATGAGGTAAGCATGCCTCTATAATTTGTTGTGCTTTGCTTTGATCAGAAGATCGAGTGCTTTCTACTAACGTAATCGCTTGGCTCAGAATCATTCGATCACCTTTTATGATTCCTTTTACAAAATCTTCAACCGATCGGTTCTTTTTCTTTTTTCGCAAAAACTGTTGCGCAGCATTCGGATTCACCGCGCCGGGAAGGGATTTTGACGATTTGTCTTTTTTAATATTTTTTTCGGAAAAACTCATTGAAAAATGCAGTTGTTAATGTTTTTAACGGCTTACAATTATATTTTTAATTATTTTATAAAAACCTGATTGTCAATATTTTATATTCAAAAATAATTAACACTTTTTCACACATCACATCCACTCTAGTTAATCTTTTTTTATCACCTAAAATTAGAACTTTTTCACATTTAACGGAATAATCGTTGTGGTGTTTTATATGAATATTTTCATCCGCCGATTGACCGAGGTTTTTATCTGACATCACATTTGGCAAACTCAGGTAATTAACAAAATCTCTCTTACGGTTCCCCGGCCGTCGGCGGATCGTTTTTTAAAATCCTTGTCACTTTTCCGTAATTATTCTTTCTTTTTTAAAAAGTAAGGGTCTATTTTTGTGACCATTAAAGAAATAAAATGTCTTAAATATAGAATTCTTGCCCATCTCCCTTTTTTCAAAAAAAAATCTACTATTTGAAGTGAAAAATACAATCTCAAAACGTTATGGAGATGTATTTTCTAAACACCAATTTATTATCATAAAATTTTTAACATTTAAAACTGATTACATGAAACAGTTAACCTTTTTTTCAAAATTTTTCGTATTAGCATTAGCTTTATCCTTTTGGACATCCTGCTGATTCTGATGATGGAACAGGTGGAGGCGGTGGATTCGTTTTAGGACCAGCCGTAGAATTAATAAGTGGTGTAGATTTAATTTCTTCTGACGCTACAGTTGACCCTGATGCAATATTCACAGTAAATGTAAGTGTAAGTAAAGGTGATAACGATATGACTACTTTTACTGTTTTGGAAAATAATATTGTAATTGATGCAAGTCGTCTTAATTATAATGGTGCAGGTGCAGGCTTAACAAGTAACCCGTACTCATTGAATGCTTCTGAAGCTTCATTCTTTGATACTAAAATTGACATCGCAGCACAATCTAGCGGAGATGTTACATATACTTTCCGTATGTCAGATAGTGCTGGTGAAAGTGATGAAACTTCAATCACTATTTCAGTTACTTCAATTCCTTTGACTCTTGGATTTGACGCTGCTAACGGTGGCCTTTCTGCAGATGCAACACTTGCTTCTCCATCTGCTTTCAAAGTAGAATTAGTTGCAACTAAAGGTGGTTCTCCTTTAAATACATTAACAGTTTTAGAAGATGGTACAGAGGTAGATGCTGGAAGAGTTAGATTTGGATTAATCGATGACCTTTCTCAAGCAACTTATTTTGATCTTAACCCATTTTTATTAGTAAATGATGAGAAAGATAGTTTCGTTTGGTTCGTTTGGGTTGATAGCCATACTGATGGAACTAAAGCTTATACTTACCGAGTAACTGATGAGTCAGGTTCTTCTGAAGAATTGACATTGAATATTTCTATTGCTGTGGGTACTCCAGTTGCTGAACTTACTGGAAAATTATTATTAAACGCTTCTGGGCCTGTAGGTACAGGTGGAATTAACTTATTGACTGGAGATGGAACAGGATCAGATGTTAGTGATGGTGGACACATCAAAGATGAAGGTATTGACCTTTCTCAACCAGTTGCACAAAACTGGAAAAAGCAAATTAGCGGAGTTGGAAATAATATCTTAAGAACTCCAGGAGTTGATTTCCCAGTTGATGATTTTGCAGCAGTTCAATTTTCAGAAGAAATTCAAGTTGCTTTTGAAAATGGAGATGATGTAACTATTGCAGATGTAGCTGTTGGTGACCGATTCTTGGTACAGTTAACTACTGGTGAATATGTACTAGTTCTAGTTACTAACATCGAAGAAACTGTCGATGATAATGGTGATTATTACGAATTGTCAATCAAGTACTAATCTATAAATTTTATTTTAAAATAAAATTGGAAAAGTCATCTCGAATATTCGGGATGACTTTTTTTATTTTTAATCCCAATGGTTTTTTATTTTTGTAAAAAAAATATCATGAAAAAATTTCTTTTTGGATTTGTAAAAGTATTGTTGGGATTGATTATTTTGATTACCGTCGTTTATCTCTTAGGACCAAAAGCCCCAGTTCCACAAGTCGATGCCATTGCTGCTGCTGCTAATCCTAACTTGATGGAATTAGAAAAAGAAATTAATAATTCTGAAAAATTGCACCTCAATTTGAGAAAAGATAATGAAGCTAGAATCGTTTGGGCTGATGATTCACTAAAAACTAAAACACCATATTCAGTTGTTTATTTGCATGGGTTCTCAGCTAGTCAAGGCGAAGGTGCTCCGATGCATGAAGATTTTGCGAAGCGATATGGATGTAATTTATATTTGGCTAGATTATATGGTCATGGTTTAAATGAGGAAGAAGCATTGCTTGATTGGACACCTGAAAAATTTATTGAATCTGCGAAACAAGCGATTGCAATTGGCGAGCAACTTGGTGAAAAAGTGATCGTGATGGGAACTTCGACAGGTTGCACCGCAGCACTTTATTTAGCACCTGGAAATCCTAATATTCATTCTTTGATTAATTATTCTCCCAACATTGATGTGGCCAATAAAGATGCTTGGTTACTCACTCAACAATGGGGTTTGCAAATGGGACGATATGTAAATGGAAGTAATTATCACTCATGGGTTCCGAATAAAGGAACTGCAAATTTAGTCACTTATAAATATCGGTTAGAAGCAGTCGTGGCTTTAAAATCTCTGATTGATGTAATTATGACTGAGGAAGTTTTCAGTAAAATTACTCAACCTCTTTTTATGGGTTATTGGTACAAAAATGAAAAAATTCAGGATAAGGTCGTTTCCGTAAATAGAATGTTAGAAATGTACGATCAACTCGGGACACCTGATTCGAAAAAGCGAAAAATAGCTTTTGATGATGCGACGAATCATGTACTGGCAAGTCCACTTTGGAACAAAAATTTTGAAACGGTAAAAAAAGCTACTTTTGATTTTGCGGAGGAAATATTAGGATTAGTTCCTGTTGAGAAGAAAGAAGAAGTTTTAGAACTGGAAGTAATTGAATAGTTTTATTTTTTGAATTTGTATTCTCACCACAGATTTTTACAGATTATTTTATGATATAAATCTGAGTAATCTGTAGTAAATTTTAACTTATTAACTTTTTCAAATCCTTTTCCCAAGTTTTGTAAGCCATTTTATATTCCTCTATTTTCTTGTCTGGGAAATATTGTTTTTCTACTTCATTGGTTTTAATCGATTCCTCTAAATTAGCATAAACTTTTGCTCCTACTCCACTTGCTTTTGCCGCGCCTTCCGCACCAGTTGTTTTCACCACTTCGATGCAACAACCTAACAAATTTGAAATCGTAGTTGAAAATATTTTTGATTGGAAAAGGTTATCATTCCCCACTTTGATCACTTTAGGATTCAAACCTAAATCTTTTAGCACTTGAAAACCATATACAAATGAAAATGCTATTCCTTCCAAACCTGCTCTAAAAAAATGAGCTTGGTTGTGCCTATTAAATTGTAAATTATTTATTTGAGCTCCTGGACTATCATTCCTTAAAATTCGCTCCGCACCATTCCCAAAAGGAATAATTCTCAATCCTTCCGAACCTACAGGTACTTCACTTGCCATGGCTTCTATTTCATTATATGAAACATCAGGTTGAGCCATTAATTTTTTTAAAAAAGAATATTGGATTCCTGCCCCATTGATGCATAGCAACATTCCAATTCTTGGATCTTCAATCGAATGATTCACATGAGCAAAACCATTTATCCGAGATTGTAAATCGTAAATGGGTTGATCCACCACTCCATAAACAACTCCTGAAGTTCCACCTGTTGCAGCAACTTCATCAGGATTTATCACACCTAACGACAAAGCATTATTAGGTTGATCTCCTGCTCGATATGTGATAGGTATTCCTTCTGGAAGACCTGTTTCTTCGGAGGCTTTTTTATTTAAAATACCTTGAACACTAAAAGTACCTTTTATCTCGGGTATTAAATTTTTAGAAATTCCATATTCATTTAAAAGAAATTTTGAAACTTCATTTTCTTTAAAATCCCAAAAAACACCTTCAGACAAACCTGAAATTGTTGTATTAATTTCGCCAGTCAATTTCATAGCAATGTAATCACCGGGCAACATCATTTTATAAATTCGATTATAAATTTCAGGTTCGTTTTCTTTGACCCATTTCAGCTTTGAAGCGGTAAAATTACCAGGAGAATTGAGCATGTGAGAAAGACATTTTTCCTCTGTCAAATTTGCAAATGCTTCGTTCCCAATTTCTACTGCTCTGCTATCACACCAAATAATGGAAGGTCGTAAAACTTCTTGATTCTCATTTACCAAAACTAATCCGTGCATCTGATAAGCAATGCCAATACCTTTTATTTGTTTCGGATCAATTTCTGTAGTTTGCAATATTTTTTGAGTTGCCTTACAAACATTATCCCACCATACTTCAGGTGACTGTTCTGCCCAACCAATTTCTTTGGCTGTAATTTCCATTTCAAATTTTGGAAAATGAACAACCTTAATTGCTTTGCCAGTTTCAGCATTTACTAAAGCTGCTTTTATCGAAGAACTACCAATATCATATCCAAGTAAATACACGTGATTAAGTTTTTTATCAAAAATAAATTTCAAATATCTTTTGCCAAATATAGAAAAAGTGATGCTGATTTTCATCAACACCACTTTTAATAAAACCAACTTTTCCTTTATTAATATTGTCTAGTACTCCTGACGGGGTTCGAACCCGCAATCTCTGCCGTGAAAGGGCAACGACTTAACCAGTTTGTCCACAGGAGCATTTAGGAATATCCAATATCGAACAAGGAATGATGAATATCCAAGGAACTATAAATTTGACTTTTCCAAAGATTGGAAATTGGTTATTCCTTGTTCAATATTGGATATTCCCACAGCTACCCCGGTAGGAATCGAACCTACACTTCACGACTTAAAAGGTCGATGCTCTGCCAGTTAAGCTACGAGGCAATTTTGTAAATTAATTATGCGAGAGTATAAGGATTCGAACCTTAGCGTGACGGTTTTGGAGACCATCCGACACAGCCTACGCTTACTCCCATTTAATTTCAGAGATGAATTTGTCATCTTGCTAGGACTCGAACCTAGACCACAACATTCAAAGTGTTGTATGCTGCCTTTACACCACAAGACTATTTAGTCTTGTTGCTGGATTTCATCTTTCATAATAAAACTTTTTAGTTGCGAAGAGGGGATTCGAACCCCTAGCTTAGGGTTATGAGCCCCAAATGTTAAACCGTTACACTACCTCGCATTATTTGTGGCAACATGGGAATCGAACCCTACCCTCTGGTTTTTCAGACCAACGCTCTCACCTAGTGAGCTATGTCGCCAAATATTAAAACAATACATTTACATTCGTCTTGATGGACAGACTCGAACTGTCATCTTACTGCATATAAGGCAGCAGCTCTGACCAATTGAGCTACATCAAGATTGGGTTCTGTCAAGTGGAATCGAACCACTATCATCTGCGCCACAAACAGATATTCTAACCAATTAAACTATGACAGATTTTTAATACTTTATATTTTTTGAAAAAACTTAACAACATATTTACGGGTTGATATTTTTTCATTTTTTTAGAAAAAAAAGAACTTGAGAATACAGTCTTTTGTGGACAAACTTTACACAGATTATGGTCGATGTTGCTGCATCGACGTTCCCGTGGTTTCCACTTCCCTCTGTCGCCAGATTGAAGTATAAGTCCAATGCCTTTTTTGTTTCCAAGGAAACTACGTTGCAATTGATCGGCACCTTAGACGTGGCCTGTATAGCGGTTCTTTGTCCGCCCTTTACAGCTACGAGGGTTGGCTCCCCCACCATTAACAGCCGGTACCTCCCGGTACGGGTCTGATCGAATGTGCACCATGTACAAGAACCTTGCGGGAATTCGTACCCCATATTTTTCAATGGGTTTAGGCATCTACTACATTGCAACGCCCGAGACTTTCGCTTATATTATTAAGACAGGAATTGAACCTGCACCACCCAGTTTTGATGACTAGTGCTCTACCTTTGAGCTACTTAAAAAGCAAAATGCTTCGGACATTCGGAAGAAGTGTCTCGGGTATGGCTCCGTAGATTTTCGCCTACAGAATACCTAAACTCCTTCCTGCAAACCTCGCGGTTCACGGTATTTTAGGATAACGATTCGTTGCCAAACGGATACCCTTAATACTGAATCACGCTAACATAAAAGTGGATAACAATTATGTAACATTAATCCTACAACTTTCCCTATTGGTGTCTCCACCTCAACTTCGATGTCCTTCTCGAAGTATGTTGATCCCCTTCCCTCAGCGGTCGCCCCTAGGAATTGAATGCAAAACGATAGTTGCTTGCTTACTTAAACTTCTCCAAAAAGAAGTCCCCAATGCTGTTACTTCAACATCAGATTTATCCCAGTTACCCGGTTTATTTGAGGACAGTAAGCTGCCCCGACTTTAGAAAGTGCAAGCACTATCTAAAGTCGATTTTCTTTAAATATTCAATGAACATTTTTGTTCCGAAGGATGGATTTGAACCATCAGCCTCCCGCGTATCAGGCGATTGCGCTAACCGTTGCGCCACATCGGATTGTTTATTTCATAGTGCGAAAAATACTCTAACAATACTTTTACATGGAGCCGGTAACCGGTCTCGAACCGATAATCTCTTGATTACAAATCAAGTGCAATACCTATTATGCTATACCGACTTTTGCGTCATGAGTGGGATTCGAACCTACATCTCGCATTTTAACAGAATGCCGCTCTACCGTTGAGCTATCAGGACGTTTTCATAAAAAATAGTAGCAATGGTGAGATTCGAACTCACAACCTTCTCCGTGTAAAAGAGCTGCGCTGAGCCATTGCGCCACATCGCTATTTTCAAAACATTTTTCAGAGTGCATGATTGGATTCGAACCAACACATTCGAGATTTGCAGTCTCGCCCCTTAGCCAGTTTGGGTACATGCACTTTTGGGAATATCGAATAATGAACAAGGAATAACCAATTTCCAAGTTTTGTAAAAGGTCAATTTTGTAGAACCTTGAATATTCATTATTCCTTGTTGGATATTGGATATTCCTCAGTTACCCCGATGGGACTCGAACCCATAACCCGCGGTTTAAAAGACCGCTACTCTAGCCAGTTGAGCTACGAGGTAATAATTAATACTGCGGAAGAGGTGGGAGTCGAACCCACACGAGTCGTTAGCTCCTAACTGTTTTCAAGACAGCGGCCACCGCCCTTTGGCTTGCCCTTCCTTTTGAATTTTCTTACAGAGGAGAACAAGGGGATTGAACCCTCACCTCAATGAATCGAGGACTCGCTTAGCAGGCGAGCGCAACAAACCAATATTTGCCTATTCTCCTTTCTTATTCGTTTTACGATGGACGTTTTACTTTTCCCAACATACTTCGATTAAAACCTATTTTTAAAATCTGACTTTTCAGATTTTGTTTTTGAGCGAACAATCGGATTCGAACCGATATACCCTGATTGGAAGCCAGGAATTCTGCCTTTGAACTATGCTCGCTTTCACGCTTGACCTGCTTATGCATTGCAAACAAATGTTCCTTCTTTTTGAGCTTTCTTTATATACCTCATGAACATCATTGCTTTATCTTTTTCCAAAAATGTAGCATCTCCTATATCATCGATCGGCACAGGAAAGATGAAATTTTCTTTTTCATAACCTATCGAATAGTACAAATGACCTTTCCGATAATATTTAAAATGAACTACATTGTTTTTAATTAATTCTACTAATCTCATAATCATTATTTTTGTACCTCAGGAGGGACTCGAACCCCCAACATCGTGTTTCTAAGACACGCGCCTCTGCCAGTTGGGCTACTAAGGTTTTTTGTGGAAAAGGTAGGACTTGAACCTACAGGGTTATTCAAAACATCGGTTTTACAGACCGACACGCTACCAATTACGTTCTACTTTTCCAGTTGTAGCCATGCAGGGATTCGAACCCCAATCTGAAGATTCGTAATCTTCTGTCCTTCCAGTTGAACGACACGGCTCTTCTTCATAATATTTTTTTCCAAAGCGTAGTCATGTAGGGAGTCGAACCCCAATTTGAAGAGTAGAAATCTCCTGTCTTTCCAATTAGACGACACGACTAAAAAAATGTATCCTCGATGAGATTCGAACTCATACTTAATAGGGCTTAAACCTACTGCCTCTGCCGGTTGGGCTACGAGGATATTCACAGCTATATATTTCAAAATTTGTCTAAGCAGTAGGAGTCGAACCTACACCCCCTACATTCCAAATGTAGTGCTCTGCATTAAGCTACGCCTAGATATAAAAGTGGAAGGAATGGGAATCGAACCCAACTCACAATGGTTGCAAACCAACGTCGCCTTGCCTTGGGACATGTCCCCCCTTTTTATAAAAATCATTCTCTTTTGAATGACTAGCGGTGAAGACGAGATTTGAACTCGCAACTTGAGGATAGACAATCCCCCACTCTACCTGATTGAGTTACATCACCGTATAAAACCAAATTTTCAATTTTGACATACTTCTCCTGTTTACCGACATGACTTTTTATGTAGATATTAAGTTTGAAAAAGTTGCAAATGGAGATTTATTATTTTTTATAACAATAAACTTACATCTGTATTTATTTAAAAATTTGAATTGATTTCCTTTTAGGTTTGTATAAGCTTTGAGATGTGTTTTCACATTTCATTTCGCTCTATACAAAAAATATAATGTGCTATTCATTTTCACGAATAGCTTCTTTGTTCAATTTTATCATTTCAAATTGAAGCAGAACGAATAGACTTATTTCTTAAAAAGATTAGAAGTGATTTCGTAGCTGCTTTATTTCTAACAGCTACTTACTCCTTTGAGGAAGACTGTTAGAAGAGTTTCGGACTAAAATCCCCGAGTTGATCTATGACAACGCATTCGGCATTGACCCAAGATTCCAGACTCGGATTATTTGTCCGTTTGGAAGGTAAATTAAAAATGATATGTAATGTATTTTGTAACATCTTTTGAAAATAAAATTTGTTTGTTTATCAAATTCGAAATACTAAACCACAAGGTGTTGCGATTAGTTCCACAGATTTAATTTTTTTTCAAAAAAAAATTAAAATCCCTAATATTCCTCTAAAAATAGAAAGATCTTTTTCTAAAAGACACTTATCTAAAATGTAAAATAATAGGAATAACTACGATTGGAAAATAAAAAAAACTCCTCCTAACCAAGTTAAGGTAAGGCGCAAATATTAGGTTAAGAGGAGTGTGGGGTTGAGGGGTTAAAATGTTTTCAAAAAATTTAAGGGTAATGAGGTAGATATAAATTCAAATTTAGGTCAAAACGTCAAAAGTAATCTTCACTCACCTTTCATTTCTTAGCACATTTATTGCATTTCCATGAAAATCTCCCTATATAATCCTGATAGTCAATTACTTACGAATTTCACTAGGAGGTTTACCAAATTCCTCTGAAAAGGCTCTTGAGAAATAATTTGGATCACTAAAACCTACCTCATAGGCTATTTCAGCGATATTCATTGACGAATTCTGAAGCAGTTCAAGGCTATTTTGTAGCCGAAATCGACGAATAAATTTGCTAGGAGGCAAGCCAGTCAGGGCTTTTAACTTTCTATACATTTGAGTAGAACTTAAATGCATTTCTTTGCTTAATTCCGCAACTGAAAAACTAGGATTATCCAACTCTTTTTTGAGTATTTGAATTACTTTTTGAAAAAATTCATCCTCTGAATTTGTAGTATTTTTAGAAATCGCAGTTAAATTCCCTTTGTATTTTGCCTGAAGAGTAACTCTATTTTCAATTAACTTTTTTATTCTTATTTTCAGTTCTTTCTTTTGAAATGGCTTCATCATATAAGCATCAGCTCCAGTTTCAAGTCCTTCAATTTTATCCTCTTGAGTTGCTTTTGCAGTCAATAATATAATCGGAATATGGCTGGTTTTTTCATCTTGCTTCAACGTTTTGCAAACCTCAAAACCATTTTTCTTTGGCATCATCAAATCACTAATAATAATATCAGGAATCAATTCAAATGCTTTTTCAATTCCTTCTTGACCATCACGGGCTACCTCAATCTCATAATCTTCATCGATGCAACTTTTAATATAAGTGATTACATCTTCATTATCTTCCACTAATAAGAGTTGTGGAATTTCATTTTTATCAAAATTTAAATCCACTAATTCAGCATCAAATTTACGAGTTAGCTCTTTTTCATTACTTTGCCTTTCTTCTTTTATTGGTTCTAAAAAATTGACATCCATTTTTTCTGAACGATTAATCGGTAAGTAAACTATAAATTCACTCCCCTCTCCTAGTTCGCTTTCTAAAAAAATCTCCCCTTTTAAAAACTCAACCAATTCTTTTGTCAAAGCCAATCCAATCCCTACTCCATCTATTTTTCCGACACTCGAATGATCTACTTTATAAAATCGATCAAAAATGTAAGGTTGATCTTTCGCTGCAATTCCTTGTCCATTGTCTTTAACTTTTAAGCACAGCATCTCTCTTTCCTTTTTTACATGAAAAACAATTTTCCCTTTTTCGGGAGTATATTTTATTGCATTGGACAAAAGATTATACACAATATGTTGGATTTTTTGCTCATCAAAATCCATGATGATTTCTTTCTCTTCTGAATAAAATGTAAGTTGAATATTCTTAGCATTCGCCATGGAATGAAAAGACTCCGTTAAGTATTGTAAAAAATTGATGATGTCTCCTTGAATCAAATCCATTTTTAAATTTCCTGATTCAGCTTTACTCAAATCTAAAATCTGATTAATGAGGCGAAGTAAATTATTACTATTTCTCTGAATCATTTCTTTAGCTTTATCATGTCCTTTTATACCTTCAGTCATTCCCATTATCACAGCCAACGGAGTTCGAAATTCGTGAGTGATATTAGTATACAGTCGAGATTTCAAATTATTTAATTCTTTGAGTCTCTCTGATTCCTGGTGTTCAATATCTTGTAGAATTTTCGATTTTTCTAATTCAAAATCTCCTTTTCGTTTTTCATCTTCTACCTCTTTTTGTCTATATGCCATTCCCAATGAAAAAATAATAATTTCGAAAATCGTCCCAATTCGAAAATAGACTACTGAAAAATCAACTGATTGTAATCTCATCCATATCGTAGCTAATAAACCTAGTCCCATCAGAGAAAAACCTGCGATGATATAAAGCCCTTTTCTATCCTTCGTTTTGTAAATAGGAATGAGTACAGAAAAACATAATATTAAAAAAGCGAAGGCATAAAATACTGCAGGAATATCAGCAATATTATAACTAAAATTAGAATACCACATCAAATAATAATCAATGAAAATTACAGGAATAGTGAGGTAGGAGAATATTTTAAAAATCTTATCCCATGTAGGCAACAACGTCTTCAAATCTAAGAATGAACGCACAAAAGTCAAATATCCCATAAAAGTGATATAAGCAAAAGGCTTGAAAAAATAAATCAATTGAGGTTTTTCATACAAAAACCAATCTCGGATATAGTCTGCTAAATCTCCAGAGTTATACATTGAAAAGAATGTAATTCCCAAAATATAAATGGAATAATATAGATAAGCTTTATCTCTTGCATAGAAAAACAAGAAAAAATTATACACCAACATCATGACAACAAATCCGAAGTACATGCCATTTTGTTGTTTTTCTTTTTGCAATGCTGAATGATACGAAACTGAATGTTGGAGTGTAAGATCAAATTTTGGAGCAATGAATTTTCTTTTATTTTCCGTTCGAAAATAAAAAGTAACCGTTTCTCCTATTGGTATTTGAATTTTGACAATGTTTTGTTTGGAGGTCGGTGCAAATGATTTTTGGTGAGTCGGTACAAAGAATCCAGTTCGATAATTTTTCACAAGCCCTTCAGAATCTACTACACAAATTTGTATATCTGTGAAGATTAGGGAAAAATGTAATACCCACTCCAAGTAATCATTATTATCCGAAAGGTCGTTAGTTAATTCGATTTTCCCCCAATAAATTTCTTCTGGTAAAAAATCAGTTGTCCAACTACTTAGAGGAGAAAATATTGAGGAAGTATTTTTAATGTTTTCAAAAGTTAGATCACCTGTTTTATCGTGAAAAATTTCTAGGTGCTCCGTTAGTGTAGATACCGAGGCTGATTCCTCAATAGAATATTTTTTTGCATCCAAAGATGAAGCAAAAAATAATAATATAAAAAGTATTAGAAAATAGTTTTTTTCTCTCAAAGAAAGTCAATTTAAGTATTCTTCAAAGGTGTAATTTATGAAGTTTTCTAAGCAGATATTTATTCTAGTTTTAGGGAAAAACTATTTTTAATAGGTAAAATAGGACATATCCGAATGGATACATGAAATTAGTACTTTATATTTAAAAAAGTAGATTATTTTAAAACCATATCATATTTTTTCCTTACCCATGTGATTATTCCTTTAACTAAAGAAGATATCTAAAAATCAAAACCCTGCTTTACAACGTATTGTAAAGCAGGGTTCTGATTAAAAAAAGATAAGATTTTTTTAATTATTCCGCAGCTATCGTTTTGTTTTTCCTCCAAAGAAAAAATCCTAAAACGACTCCTAATATCATCAACATTACTGCAATTAATTCCGCCTGAGTCCAACTGAAAGGTAACCAATCATATCGATCATTCACCCTATATCCTTCAATCCAATATCTTTCAATTCCATTAAAAATTAAATAAATACAAAACAGTACTCCAGGAATTGTAATCTTTTTTCTAATAGCCCATAAGATTCCAAAAATGGCAAACGATGCAGCAATCTCCCAAATTGGTGTTGCAAAAACAGGCTCTGCTAATTGTGTATTGTATTGCCATGCGTAGTCTGCTATTTTAACTCCATCCATATTCACATTATGAGGATAGGTTGATGACCAAACCCAATCTGGTGCCCATGACAACCATCCTGGAGCTTCGCTATAATCATAGTCAGCCGTTTTTACGGGTATCCCCCAATCTCCATCTCCTGACAATTGGCAGCCCATTCGACCTACTCCATAAGATAATATTAGCCCTGGTGCAACTGCATCTGCGAAATGAGGAACGGAAATTTTCTTCCATTTAATATATGAAATCACTCCAATCGCTCCTCCAATCAAACCACCATAAATAGCAAGTCCGCTTCCTGAAAAAAGTTCTCCAATTGGATCTGCAAAAAATTGTTTCGGCGTTTCGATAAGAGCAAAAATCTTAGCGCCAAGCAAACCAGTAATAGCTGCTACGACTGTGATATCACCTGTTCGATCGCTTGGCCAAATCTTTACTACCTTCTCAATTGGCTTTTCCAATTTCTCACTATTTTGTTCCCAATATTTATATCCAGCGAAAAGTAATAATCCAACGATTCCTCCAACTGCACTTCCTGTAGTTGAAAAAACAGTACCTGGCATATCATTTTTAACAACGTCAAAATTTTGAACAATGTACAATAGTTTAAATCCTACAAGAAATCCAATCAACCCATTTATTACTATATCAATAGGTTTGACAGGTTCTCCAATTATTACTTTTTGAGGAGTAAAAGTGAAAATACCTTGCTTCTCTTTTCGTCTCAATTCGGAATATAAATTCCAAGCTGCAGACAAAAATGCAAGCGCCATAAATAATCCAAATGTTTGAAAAATCGAAGTCCAGTTGTCTGGATCTGTTCCGATTAAATCATGGAGTAAGTAGGAAAGATTTGGGTACATATTTTTTCTTTTAGAATGATATATTTATTTATTCATAGATAAACCCTGTGTTCTAAGTCAGGAATTATCTACGAATTTTTTAACCACTTGAATATCAACGCATTAACTTCTCTTCTAGTTGGTCAAATGATTTGGCAAAAATAGATAGGTTGGATAGAAATCAAAGGATTTAAGGAGTTTATTTTTTCCAAAAAAAATGACAATCAAACTGTAATTACTTGATTGTCATTCTTTTGAAAAATTAAAAACTGATTCTCCAATTTTTAATAATCAAAAATCGCTGCTGGAATATCTGCTAACATTGCTTCTACATTTCCTTCTTCATTGATATTTTGCAATTGAACTGTCGCAATTTTATTAATCAAATCCGCTTGAAAAGGCAATTCCACTTTTATATAATTATCAGTAAAACCTGTCATCTTCGTTTCATCTCGATGTACTTCAAAAAGTATATCTCGGTAGCGACCTAAATATTGGCGATAGAAAATTTCTTTTTTCTTTGCTGATAAATTTCGGAGCATCTCATTTCGCTTTCTTCTTTTTTCCATCGGAACTGCATCTTCCATTTCAGCAGCAGGTGTGTTCGCTCGTTCAGAATAAGTAAAAACATGCAAGTATGAAATATCTAAATTTTCCAAAAAGTTAATCGTCTCTAAAAAATCTTCATCTGTCTCGCCTGGAAAACCAACAATCACATCTACTCCGATGCAACAATGTGGCATGATAGATTTTATTTTTTTTACCCGTTGAACATACAATTCGCTCTTGTAACGACGACTCATCATTCTGAGTTGTTTGTCATTTCCACTTTGCAAAGGCATGTGAAAGTGTGGAACAAATCGTTCTGATTCTGCTACAAATTCAATCACTTCATCTGTACATAGATTTGGTTCGATAGATGAAATTCTAAATCTTTCGATCTCTTCCACTTTGTCCAACTCCTTGATCAAGTCAATAAACATCGCTTCTTTTTTCGGCCGAGCTCCTTCGATCACTTCTGTTCCATTTCCAAAATCCCCCAAATTTACTCCCGTCAAAACTATTTCTTTCGTCCCTGCTTCTCCAATTTTTTTAGCATTAGAAATTACATTTTCGACAGTATCACTTCTGCTTTTTCCACGTGCTAAAGGAATGGTACAAAAAGTACATTTATAATTACATCCGTCTTGCACTTTTAAAAATGACCGAGTACGATCTCCAAATGAAAATGCATTGACAAATTGATTCGCTTCTTTCACATCACTTGCTCGAATCATTCCCTTCTCTGGCACTTTGCTCAAATCATCAATAAAATCTAAAATTCGAAATTTCTCTGCAGCTCCTAAGACTAAATCTACTCCTGGGATTTCCGAAATTTCTTTTGGCTTCAATTGTGCGTAGCATCCAATTACTACCACAAATGCTTCAGGTGAAAATCTCAATGCTCGACGAACTATTTGGCGACATTTCTTATCCGCAAATTCAGTTACGGAGCAAGTATTGATCACGTAAATATTTGCGCCTTCTTCGAATTTCACTTCTGAGTAGCCTCGATCTTCAAAAGTTCGACCGATAGCCGAAGTTTCGGAATAATTGAGTTTACAACCTAATGTGTAAAATGCTACTGTTCTTGGCGTCGCCATTATCTATTCTTTATTATTTTTTAAAAAGTGGTGCAAAGGTACTGCTTTTTGAAAATATTCAAACTTATCAGAAGAGTGTTTTTTTGAGCCAAAAAAGGTACAAAAAACTAAAATGCTAATTTTTTACATTTCTTTTTAAACACCTATTACAACCTTTTTTTTTCAGCAATGTCTTTGAAAATAGAAAATATAAACACCCTCATCTTGCAAAAGTTTTCGGAATAAACACTTCTAGAAAATTACTCAATTGTAACCTATTGTTTTTTAGAAAGTAATCAGAGTAATTATTTTCACACACTACAGTCAATACTAAAAAGTACACCTAATGAAAAATCTATTGCTAACTGCATTTGCAGTCACCTTCCTTTTCTTACCCTTTTCCCAAGCTCAGGTCGATTCTGACACTCCAAAAACTAAAAAAGAATTAGCTGCACAGCGGACTCAAAATGATATAAAAATAGATGGCGAGTTGAATGAATTTGACTGGGTAAGTGCAGAAATAGCGACTGATCTTATTCAACTTAATCCTTCTCCAGGAGAAAAAGCAAGTAATAAAACAGAAATAAAAGTCATGTATGACAATCAAGCAATTTATATTTCTGCAAAAATGTACACCGATCCTTCAGAAATCTCTAAGCAATTAACCGAACGAGATGCGCTAAATAATTGTGATTGGTTTGGTATCCTTTTATCTCCTTATCAAGATGGAATCAATGGTTTAGAGTTTATTATTTCAAGTGCTGGTGTTCAATTTGATGCGAAACTTTCAACTTTTGGAGAAGATGAAGCTTGGGATGCGGTTTGGAGAGGAGAAACTAAAATCACCGATGATGGATGGACAGCAGAAGTTAAAATTCCTTATTCTGCCATTCGTTTTCCTGATAAATCAGAACAAGAGTGGGACATAAATTTTTTCCGCTTTACAAATAGTACTCAAGAAAAAGTTTTTTGGAGTGAAATCAAACCTACTGTAAATGGCTTTGTCAATCAGTCTGGAAAACTCACAGGGATTTCTGATATCAAACCGCCTGTTAGATTACAAGCGACTCCTTTTTTAGCAACTTATGCTCAACATTTTAATGATAAGGCTGAATCAAATCAACAAACGGGTTGGGGAAGATCTTTCAACGCAGGCATGGATATCAAATATGGATTAAGTGATGCATTTACTTTGGATATGACTTTGGTTCCTGATTTTGGAGAAGCTGTATCTGATAATCAAGTTTTAAATTTAACTCAATTTGAAGTTCGTTTTGATGAAAATCGACAATTTTTCACAGAAGGGACGGAGCTGTTTAACAAAGGTGGTTTATTTTATTCTCGTCGAATTGGTGGTTCGCCAATGCACTCTGCTGATAGTTTTTTACAGGATGGTGAAGAAGTCATAAATGAACCTGGAGAAACTCAATTATATAATGCGACTAAAATTTCGGGAAGAACTTCCAAAGGAACTGGTATAGGTTTTTTCAATGCAGTTTCGGGAGCAACCAATGCAACTTTACAAGCAGAAGATAAAAGCGAACGACAAGTGGAAACGAATCCTTTGACCAATTATAATGTTATTGTTATTGATCAAAATTTAAAAAATAATTCCTTTGTTACATTAATCAATACCAATGTAGAAAGGAATGGATCTAATTATGATGCCAATGCAACTGGTTTGATTTTTAACTTAAGAAATAAAAAAGAATCTTACCGAGTACGAGGAGATGTGAAAGTAAGTCAACAATTTTTTTCCAATAATCAGGCTTACACTAGTCATGTCAATAATTTATTTATTACCGAGAATGACTTAACGGAGTTAACGGACAATTCTAATAAGAAGACTTTATTAGGTCATGCCTACAATGTTGGTATTTCCAAAATTAGCGGAAACTTCAATTTTGGAACTGGCTATGGAGTTGAAAGTCATACATACGATATTAATGACTTAGGTTTTCTCTACAATAATAATGAGCAAAATATGGATCTTTGGTTTGAATATGGACATTATAAACCTTTTGGAAAATTCAATCGAATGGGAGGTGGTATGTGGTCAGGCATGGAACGACTTTATAGTCCAAATAAATTTGCAGAATTAGGAATCAATCCTTACTGGTGGATGCAAACTAAAAGTTTTTGGAATATCAACTTCTTTGGTTATACAGAGCCTTTTATAAATGGTCGCGATTACTTCGAACCTCGAACGCCTGGTCGATATCTCAAAACTCCAAAAATGTGGAATACTGGAGTAAATGTAGTTTCTGACCGACGAAAAAGATTTGTTTGGCACCTAAATACGAATGGAGGAAAAACCATCGACTTGTATGAATCGAATTGGTGGAGCTTGAGCACCATGGGAGAATGGCGAGCAACTGATCGTTTTAATATTAGTTTAGATACCCGAAATATTTTTGATTATAACGATGTTGGGTTTGTAGATGATTTTAATGGTACAAATGGGGAAGAAATTATTCTTGGGAAACGTGATCAGAGAACAGTAATCAATACTTTGAGGGCAGGTTATAGTTTCACTAAAAACATGAATTTGAGTTTCCGTCTCAGACATTATTGGTCGTCAGTAAAATATAATTCCTTCCATAATATTTCAGCAGATGGAGATCTCATTCCCACAGCTTACGAAGAGTTTAATGATTTAAGTTTTAACTTCTTTAATATTGATATGATTTACCGATGGAGATTTGCTCCAGGTAGTGATATCTTTTTTGTTTGGAAAAATGCAATAAGTGATGTGAGTGATCAAACTGATTTGATCCAATATGATTATCGAAAAGGAACAAGTCGGCTAGGGCAATTCCCTCAGAGTAACAGCTTCTCGTTGAAGGTAGTTTACTTCTTAGATTATTTGTCATTGACAAAATAATTAATAGTCAACTATAAAGAAAGAACGCCCACTAACGATAAAAACGTTAGTGGGCGTTCACAGTTAGCCGTTAAGCATTAACCGTTATTTCAGTAGGCGAAGGAGATATTCCCCATATCCGCTTTTAATATATTTTTGACCAAGTCTTTCTAATTGCTCATCATCGATGAATCCCATTTCCCATGCAATCTCTTCGATACATCCAATTTTCAATCCTTGCCGATCTTCGATTACTTCAATGAATTGTCCAGCTTGAACGAGTGACTTGTGTGTTCCCGTATCTAACCAAGCTACACCTCGACTCAAAACGCCCACTTGCAATTTTCCTTGCTCCAAATAATATTTATTGACATCAGTAATTTCATATTCACCTCGTGGACTTGGTTTTAAATTTTTCGCCACTTCAACTACTGAGTTGTCATAAAAGTATAAACCAGGAACTGCGTAATTAGATTTTGGATTTTCAGGTTTCTCCTCAATTGAAAGTGCTTTAAAGTTTTTATCAAACTCAACTACACCATATCTTTCTGGATCAGCTACTTGATACGCAAAAACAACTCCGCCTGTCGGATTTGCACTTTCTTGCAATAATTCTTTCAAACCATTTCCATAAAAAATATTATCTCCTAAAACTAATGCGACAGAATCATCTCCGATAAAATCTTCTGCTAAAACAAATGCTTGTGCTAAACCATTTGGTTCGTACTGTGGGATGTAGGTGAAATTACATCCAATATCTTTTCCGTCTTTTAATAATTTTTCAAAATTAGGTAAATCATGTGGAGTAGAAATTATGGCAATATCTTGAATGCCTGCTTGCATCAAAATTGACAATGGATAATAAATCATCGGCTTGTCATACACAGGCATTAATTGTTTACTAACTGCGAGAGTCAATGGATAAAGCCGAGTGCCTAATCCACCTGCAAGGATAATTCCTTTCATAATAATAATTTTTCTGTTTCACATATTAAAAAAAATGATAGCCGAAGGTAAATCATCAACATTAAATTTCACACAAAAATAGTCCCATTTTTTTGATGAAATGAGAAAATATGGAAAGGAATTTTGGAGGGGTAAAATAGAGATGAGAATTTTCAGTTGGTAATTTGCTTACTACCAACTGAAAATTGCTGAATGATTAACCAGCTGCGAGTTCCATTTCTTGGAAAACCATCTTAATTCTAAGTACTAACTCAGAAGGTTTAAATGGTTTCGAAATAAAATCTGTTGCACCTAATCTGAAAGCTTTTAATACTGTTTCATCATTTCCCATAGCTGAAATCATGATGATTGGCATATCACTTTTTAATTTTTTTCGAACATATGAGATTAGTTCCAAACCTGTAACGTTAGGCATCATAATGTCAGCCACGATTAAATCTGGAGATTCTGTTTTGATTTTTTCTATCGCTTCTTTTCCGTCTTTCGCCAAAACAATTTCAAAACCTTGTTTTTTTAATCGAAATTCTAAAGAAGTCAATAAGATTTCCTCATCTTCACAAACTAAAATTTTCATGGGTAATCGGTTTTTAAATATAAAAATAAACATTATAAAATGTAAATATATGTATAAAATTTGATATTTGTTTAAATTTTATTCATCAGCCCTTTCACAAACATTATTTGCCAAATGCTTTTAGACTTTTTACAATCAAATTTAAATTTATCAGAAGAAATATCTTCTATTTTAAATGCTTCGTGGAAACATGAGAAGCTACTAAACCGAGGTGATTTTTTGATTCAAACTAATCAAGTCGAGCAATATTTATATTTTATAGAAGAGGGAACTGTTGGTATTTTTTATCCTAATGAAGATCAAAGTCAATGCGTTGGTTTTGGGTATTCACCTTCTCTGATTTGTTCCATTCCCTCTTTTCTAAAAAAACGTCCATCTGAATATTTTATCCAAACATTAAGTAAAACTAAAGTCATCGGTATTTCTCGAAATAATTTCTACCAACACATGGAAAATTCTCCAGAACTAGAACGCCTCTGGAGAATCATGATGGAGGAAGCACTTTTAGGAAGAATTGAAAGAGAAATTGACTTGCTCACTATTGCTCCACAAACTCGAATTCAACGACTACTAAATCGAAGTCCACATATCTTCCAAATTGTTCCACTCAAATATATTGCATCTTATTTGCGAATGACTCCTGAGACGTTGAGTCGAAATATGAAAAATATAAAATCTTGATTTCAATCAAGGTTTGGTATTCTTAGTCAATGTAAATTTGTAAAAACATTCTTAAACAAATTCTGTGGTCGGGCAAAAGTTAGACATAAAAGCGACCGAAGGAAGTGTTGTTTCCAACTTTTGCCCGACTTAAAACTCAGGATTTTTTTAAGACAAAAAAATATCAAAATGACAACACAAGATTTAATTTTTCAATTACAAAATGACATTCAACAAATCATTGAAACTACCGAACAGGAAGTGCTAAATTTAGATTCAGAAATTGTTCAATGGAAAGAAAATACAGATTCATGGAGCGTTCTAGAATGTTACGAACATCTGAATATTTATAATCGATATTATAATGCTGAGTTAGAAAAAGCACTTTCACATTCCTCATCACCTCAAACTTTTAAGCCCGGTTGGTTAGGAAATTATTTTGTAAAAATGATTGCACCTTCCAACGAAAAACCAATCAAAACAATGAAACATGTTGATCCAAAAGGATCCAATTTGACCTTTCAAGTAGTGGAAGAATTCTTAGGACATCAACGAAAATTATTGCAAATTTTGAATGTAGCCAAAAGTAAAAATTTGAATCCTAGAAAGGTACGAGTGGAGTTTTTAAAACTTTTAAGGATAAAAATTGGAGATGGTCTTCGATTTGTGGTGGCACATGAGCAGAGACATTTGCAGCAAGTTTTGAAAACGAAAAAAACGGCTATTTCTTTTTTGAAAAAAGAAGTTGGATAAATTTATTTTTCCTTTTTTGGAACCCAAGCCCAGATCATTTCAGTCACTACAACCTCTTTGCCTGTGCTATCAATTAATTTTACAGCGACATTTACATCACCTTTTTCGGTTTCTCGAATAAGATTAATTTGTTCTGATGTTAGTGTCGCAATTGCTTTTTGAGCGCCTGTCGAACGCTTGATGAATTTTGCTCCAAGGCTTTTCATCAAGGGTAATTTGTCATCAGGAACATTCATTCCGAGCACCATCCCACTTGCTGTCTCTGCCAACAAAACTGAAGCAGCTGCATGAACTTGGGAAATATGATTTTGTACTTTCTTTCGGTTTGGAATATTTACGATTACTTCTTCGCAAGTCATTTTCTCAAAATCCAAACCTGCTGTTCCGACAAAAGAAACTACTCTTCCAATCGCTTTGTTGCGAAACCACCGTTGAGAAAATTTTGGAAATGATTTCAATTTTTGAAGTGTTCGATTAAGTCGATTGTTAAATTCCATTTTGAGTTTTTATTTAAAATGCATGTGCAATTTATCATTTTAAATAAATGATTCGGTTAAACGTTTTTAACAAAAAACGCTTTCCTTCAATGTAGAAGAAAAGCGTTTTCGATTAATTTTCAAAGCTGATTAAAGGTCAAACCAACAACTCAAATAAAGTTGGATTATCCGTCAAAGTTTGAAATTTAATTTCATGTTTTTCCATTCGCTCAATCAAACCATCATAATCTTTTGGATCTTTTAATTCTATACCAACCATAGCTGGACCTGAATCTCTATTTGTTTTTTTAGTATATTCAAAATGTGTAATATCATCATCTGAGCCCAAGACATTATTCAAAAATTCTCGCAACGCACCTGCTCGTTGTGGAAACCGAATGAGAAAATAATGCTTCAACCCTTCGTACAAAAGTGATCGTTCTTTGATCTCCTCCGTTCGAGTGATATCGTTATTTCCACCGCTCACCACACAGACCACATTCTTTCCTTTTATTTTTTCTTTGTAAAAATCTAATGCTGCAATGGTCAAGGCACCCGCAGGTTCTGCCACAATTGCTTCTTCATTATACAACTGCAAAATCGTCGAACAGACTTTTCCCTCTGGTACCAAAACCATATCGTCAATAATACTTCTGCAATAATTAAAAGTAGTCTCCCCTACTCTTTGCACCGCTGCGCCATCAACGAATGGATCAATTTTTTCCAACCTAACCAACTCGCCTTTTTGCAAAGATTGATACATCGCAGCAGCACCATTTGGTTCAACTCCGATAATTTTTGTCTTAGGAGAAATCTGTTTTAAACAACTTCCCAAACCTGAAGCTAAACCTCCACCGCCAATCGCAACAAAAACATAATCAATGTTTTCAGCACAGTCTTCCAAGATTTCTAAGCCGACTGTTGCTTGTCCTTCGATTACTTTTTCATCATTAAATGGATGAACGAAAACTTTATTATTTTTTTCAGAATCTGCCAACGCCATTTTGTACGATGCATCAAAAGTATCACCTCCCAAAATTATTTCCACTCGCTCTTTTCCAAAACGTCGCACCTTATCAATCTTTTGTTTTGGAGTAGTTCCTGGCATATAGATTTTTCCATTGACTCCTAATTTTTGGCAAGCCAAAGCAACACCTTGAGCATGATTTCCTGCACTCGCACAGACAACTCCATTTTCCAATTCCTTTTTCGGCATGGAAGCCATTTTATTATAAGCACCTCTAATTTTGTAGGAACGTACGACTTGTAAATCTTCTCTTTTAAGGAAAATATTGCAATCGTAATTTTCGGAAAGATTAAAATTTCGCATCAGCGGAGTGTGATCGACTACTCCTTTGAGTCGCACTTTCGCTTTGTAAATTTTCTCTATGGAAATAAATTTATTCTTGTGGGTAGGAACTTTCATGGTGATTGTTTTTTTGAATATCCAATATTCAACAAGGAATATCCAATGATGAAGTTTGACGAAATTTCACATAGATAGTAAATAGTATCGTCAAACTTCGAGATTGGAAATTCCTTGTTCGATATTCAATATTCTTTAAACTTCTACTTTCGCATTTTCAGGACGAAGTGCCCGAACTGCTTTCCCTGTCTGCCACATTTCTGACTCACGAAGTTCTCTTAATTCTTCTTCTAATTTCACTCGGTAATCAGCTTGACTATTGGAGTCAATTGATGCTTGAGCTTCCCGTCCAGTTTCAACTTCTTCATACAATTCTTCAAAAACTGGCTTCACCGCATCTCTAAATTTTTTCCACCAATCCAATGCTCCACGTTGTGCAGTTGTTGAACAATTTGCATACATCCAATCCATTCCATTTTCTGCAACTAATGGATAAAGTGATTGAGTTGCCTCTTCCACCGTTTCGTTAAATGCTTCTGACGGAGAGTGTCCTTTGCTTCGTAATAAATCATACTGCGCAGCAAACAATCCTTGAATTGCTCCCATCAAACTTCCTCTTTCTCCAGTCAAATCTGAGTAAACTTCTTTTTGGAAATTTGTCTCAAATAAATATCCTGAACCAATTCCGATACCCAATGCAACAACTCTTTCTTTTGCTCGACCAGTTGCATCTTGGAAAATTGCGTAACTAGAATTTAATCCCCGACCTGCTACAAACATTCTTCGTAGACTTGTTCCTGAACCTTTTGGTGCAACTAAAATTACATCAATATCCGCTGGAGGAATAATCCCCGTTCTCTCTTTGTAAGTAACTGCAAATCCATGTGAAAAGTACAATGCTTTCCCTGGAGTCAAATAAGGTTTGATGGTTTCCCAACAAGAAATTTGTGCAGCATCAGATAATAAATATTGAATAACTGTTCCTCGCTCACACGCTTCTTCAATTGAAAAAAGTGTTTCACCTGGAACGAATCCATCGTCGATTGCTTTGTCCCAAGATAGAGAAGGAGAACGTTGTCCAACAATTACATTGAAACCATTATCTCTTAAATTCAATGCTTGACCTGGACCTTGCACACCATAGCCAATGATGGCAATAGTTTCATCTTTTAAAACTTCTTGAGCTTTTGCTAAAGGAAATTCTTCTCGAGTTGCGACGTTTTCTTCAACGCCTCCAAAATTCATTTTTGCCATGACTATGATTTTTTTTGTAAAAAAAATTACTTGTTTATTAAATGTGTTTGATTAAAAATGTTTTTTCGGTTTTGAAATTAAAACTCTGTAACAATATATTTACATTCCAAAAAATGATTAATTAAAATGTGTACTTTCTATTGATTTCAAATAGGTATTAAGCATTTCCATTGGTTTGATAATCGCGATTCTTCCTGATCTGACAAATTCGTAAATGCCGATTTTTTCAAGTTCATGAAGTAGCGCTTCCGTTTCTTCCGCATGTCCTGTTTTTTCGATGACTGTAAATTCAGGTTCAATTTCCAAAATTCTTGCATTGTGTTTTCGGATAAGCTTTTCTAAACTGTTTCCGTTGGTGAAAGCGCTGGTTGGCACTTTGTACAAAGCAACTTCTTGATGAATGATTTGAGTTTCATCGTAGTAGAATGCTTTGATTACATCTACTTGTTTGTCGATTTGAGCCACCAATTTTCGGACTTGCTCTTCTGTTAAGATTACTACGATTGTAAATCTGTGGATGCCCTTTGTTGCAGCTTTCGAAGTCGTTAGACTTTCGATATTGATATGTCGTCTAGTAAAAACGGAAACGATACGGGAGATTAATCCTGTTTTGTTTTCGCTGAAGACTGTTATGGTGAATTCTTTCATTTTATTTTTTTAACAGGTGGTGGTCTGCCTTAGCTGACCTTGTTTTTTATTCTTTTTAGGAGTCGCTTTGCTCCTTTCTTTATGGTCTGCTGAAGCAGATAGCTACGTTACTCTAATCTAATTTCTCCAACACTTGCTCCAGTTTGAATCATTGGAAAGATATTTTCTTCTTTTTCTACTCGTACGTGAAGCAAATATGGTCCATCATGTTTTAACATTGTTTCAATTGCTTTTTCCAATTTTTTTGGATCGGAAACAACACTTCCTGGAACGCCAAATCCGTCTGCTATTTTTATAAAATCAGGATTTTGCAACGCAACTGATGAATACCTTTTATCAAAAAATAATTGCTGCCATTGGCGAACCATGCCTAAATATTCATTGTCGAGTAAGACTATTTTTACTCCAATATTCCATTGTGCACACATTCCTAATTCTTGGATAGTCATTTGGAAACCACCATCTCCAACGAAGCAAATTACTTCTCGTTTTGGATGTGCTAGTTTTGCT
>CAJQQY010000209.1 GCA_905480595.1 uncultured Saprospiraceae bacterium
CAAGAGAACTATCAAAAAAAGATATGTTGCTTTGCTCGATGGACTTGTTCCCGAGGAAGAAGGAATCGTAGATTTACCATTACGCACAGATTGGAATGAACGTCCCAAGCAATTAGTTTGCTACGAAAATGGAAAATCTGCTCAGACAAATTGGAAAGTAATTGAACGAAAAAATCAACAAACTAGAATTCATTTTTTTCCAATCACAGGTCGTTCGCATCAGCTACGAGTACATGCTGCGCATTCGCTTGGATTAAATATGCCGATCATTGGGGATGATTTGTATGGAACAAAAAGTGATCGATTGTGCTTACATGCGGAGTGGATTGAATTTCAACATCCGATTAATCGAGAGGTGATGAGTGTAGAAGTTGAAGCGGAATTTTAGTTGAAAGGTGAAGTGAAAACTGTCAAATTTGAGAGAAAGGAGAATTTTTAGTCCTTCCAGATTTATAAAATCTGGAAGGACTTTTTGGTAAATGTTTTAAGGTTTAATAACCTGTGGCTTTCCACCTTTTTCCAAATTTTTCAAAAAATAATCAGCCATCATTGTGTACAAATGACGACGAGTGTTTGCGCCTTCATAAATTCCATGAGACCGATTTGGATAAGGCATCACTTGAAATAATTTATTATGCTTGATGAGTTCATTAATAAGAACTTCTGCATTTTGGTAATGAACATTATCATCCGCTGTTCCATGAACTAACAATAAATTTCCTTCTAAATTTTTTGCATAAGTTAATGGTGAACCTTCCACAAAATCTTCTTTGTTTTCCCAAGGCACACCCATGTATCTTTCTTGATAAATATTATCGTACAATAATTGATTGGCAACGGGAGCAACTGAAATTCCAGTTTTATAAATTTCTGGATATCTAAATAATAAATTCAAAGTCATAGAGCCTCCTCCGCTCCAACCCCAAACACCTAAACGATCAGCATCCACAAAATCCCACTTTTGAATTTCCTTGGCGGCCATGGCTTGATCTCTAGAATTAATTACTCCGATTTTTCGATAAATACTTTTCCGCCATTCCCGACCTCGTGGAGAAGGTGTTCCTCTATTATCCAAAGTCATTACGATATAACCTTTTTGGGTCAACATTCGATGATATAAATTTCCATCCCAATTGTCTTTGGCAGTTTGTCCCCAAGGCTCACCATAAACATAAAAAATGACTGGGTATTTTTTATTTGGATCAAAGTCGTGAGGCTTCATCATGTAACCATCCATCTCAACTCCATCCTCTGTTTTTACTCTAAAGAACTCAGTAGGTTTAGTTGCTAAAGCATCAATCGCATTTTTATAATTTTCATTGTCATACAACAATTTTATGCGTCGATGATCAGGTAAACTTATTAACTCCTTCGTTGGTGGAGTGTTGGCATTCGAAAAAGTATGGAAGGCATATTTTCCACCTGGAGAAATTTGATAACTATGTGTACCTGCTTGTTTATCAGGGCTTAAGCGCTCAGCTTTTCCTTGTTTGTTCAAAGAAGTTCGATATAAATATCGTTGTGTTGGATTATCAGGAGAAGCAATAAAATAAACCCAACCACCTTTGATATCAATTTCTTGAATAGAAATTACATCGTAAGTTCCAGGTGAAACCATTGTTTCTTTTTTGCCATCTTTTGAAATAGTGTAGAGGTTTCTCCAACCATCTTTTTCACTCGTCCAAGTGAATGATTTACCTTTGTTGAGCCATAGCCAATTGTTAGTTTCTACTGCGTCAATCCATGCGGTTTCTACTTCCGTATGTATATTGTTAGAGATACCAGTTTTGATATTTGACCACCAGAGTTTTATGGTGTTTTGTTTACGATTTATTTGTTGAGAGAGGAGATGTTTGCTGTCTTCTCCCCACATCATCCGAGGTAAATAATTTTGGATTTGATCTCCAGGGATATCCATCCATTTAGTTTTTCCTCCTGAGGTAGAAACAACTCCAATTTTACAAGAAGAAGGATCTTCTCCAACTTTGGGATATTGGACAGGAATAGTTTTGGAGTAAATAGAATCAGTCGTATTGATCATCAAAAAATTTCTGATGTCCTTAGCATCAATTTGCCAATAAGCAATATTTTTTCCATCAGGGCTCCATCGGAATCCATCTTGGCAACCAAACTCCTCTTCGTAAGCCCAATCAAATGTTCCATTAATTAAAGTAGTCGAACCATCAAAGGTTAATTGTTTAACTACGCCAGATGAAACCTCCTCGACATAAACATTGTGCTCGCTGACAAAGGCAACTTGATTGTCGTTTGGAGAAAACTTTGCAAACATCAAAGAAGATGATTTTAAGTCTTTTCCTAATTGATGCAATCGCCCACTTTTTAAATTTAAAACCCAATAATCACCTTTGGTATGATCTCTCCAAACTCGTGTAGTGTTGGTGAAAATCATCAATTGTTGTTTGTCATGAGACCAAATATAATTGGAAATACTCAATGGTCTTTTTTCTCCAAAAGGAATCAGTTTTTCAGCTTCGACCAAAACTTTTCTACTTCCAGTTTTGGTTTCGTAAGAGACAATGTCTTGACCTCTTTTGAACTTTTCAGACTTTTCTAAAATGGTGTAAGCTTCTCCATTTTCGATCCAACGAGCTTGACCCGAATAATCCATTTGGAAATCTCCAGACTCATAAATTCGGTCAATGGAAAGCCATCTTTTATCTTCTGGTTTTTGTGAAAAAATTAAGAATGGAAGGAAAATCAGGAAAGAAATAATTGAAAATTTTTTCGTCATTTTTTTAAGTTTTATTCGAAACGATAATTGTTATATTTTAAAAGACAAAGTAAGTATTTGGAAGTTGCTAACTGGTTATTTAAAAAGAAAATATCGAATCTTTTGCTAAAAATTCGATATTTTCTTTATTCTCAATAAATAAGGTTGCTAGGGGGTTGACGGCGGTGGTGTAAAAGTTGATTCCGCAAAAAATCTCCGATCAGATTCAGCTGGTAAGAAACGATCTCCTTTCGAAGCATCCAAACTTTTATGATGCAAGTAGGCGACGACTCTTTCTCGAATAACCTTTTTTACAAGTTTACCATCACTTTTTTTGTTTTCTACCACTCGCCAAGAAAATTTATCTTGATTATTTATTTTAAGTTTTACTTCATCGATAAGTGATTGATCAGATGGGATCGGTGAAGAAGTAGCGGTCAACCAACGTTCTTCTGTTTTGGTTTTTTTTAAAAACTTATAATCATAAATGGTGATCCCATTTGTAGTATTTTTCGACATTTCAAAATCTGTTGGAACAAACTTATTTTTCTTTAAATGGTTAGCAAAAACCTTTTTCGCTTGTTTGAAATTTTGAGGAGCGGTATATGTGTAAGGCGTTTCATATTTGTAATGGCGTTGTCCTTGTTGTTTAAAGACACCTTGTTTTTGTGCATCTGCTTTTTTTCTAGAATCTTTTTTGATTAAACTAGACACAAGTTTTTTCCTTTGATCTTTTGATAAGTGATCGTAAAGCGTATCAACTTTAGGTTGTAATTCGCCAGCAGTAAAAAGAGTAGAACCCGTACGTTGGAACATTGGGCCAGATAAAGATTCAAAAACACCTGATGCTTCCCCTTTTTGTTTAGCGGTAGGTTTATAACTTTTTTTCTCTGCATCAATTTTTTCTTTTCTTTTTTTCTTGGCATCGGTAAGTGCCTTTTTCTCTTCCGTATATTTCTTTTGTGCTTCAGTTCTTTCTTCTCCTTTTAGTTTTTTATCAACTGGTTTTGGTTTTGGAGGAAGCGGTGCTAAACCTTTTTCAAATGTTTCCATGTGTTCCGTCATCGCTTCGGCAGTTCCCTTTTCTATAGCCTTTGAGTCAGTAGAGTAAACTTGTTCGTGTGTAGGAGCGGTAACAGTTCCTTTTCCATTAAATGCTTTATCAAACAACTCCACGATTTCTTGGTTTCGACCTAAGTCACAACCTTTGATTTTTATTTTGGTTTGATCGTCAACTTGACTTGTTGGAGAAGTCAGCGTAGATATTCCAGATGAATTATTTATAGCATCTCTTAATTCTACGACTGATAATCTTTTATCTGAATCACTTGAATCCAATTTAAATCCTAGGGTTCCATCTTCATTTGCATGAGAGATAATAAAAATTGTACCGAGTGGAGAAGAAAAGGTGGTAGTTAAATGTGTCAGTAAACCATCCAAACTTCTTTGATCATCAACGAAAACAGCGTTTGGAAATTTGGCTTTAAAGAATCTACTTGCAACGGTGTAAAATCCAGATTTATCACTTCCCATTACATAAACCACATCTTGTCGAGGAACTGGTTTTTGAGTAGCCGCAGGTCCAGTTGTAGCTTCTTGTCGTTGAATCTTTTGCTGCCCTCCACTTTGCTGCACAACATGTGTCAACTCATGAGCTAGCAAATGTTTGCCTTCTGTAGAACTCGGATTGTATTGACCTTTATTAAAATAAATATCAGAGCCATGAGTAAAGGCTTTGGCATTCAAACTTTGATTCATTTGATTAGCTTGTTCGCCTGTGTGAACTTGAACTTGGCTAAAATCATGACCCATTTTATTACTCATCGTTTTATTGGAAGCGGAAGAAAGGGGACTACCTTTTCCTTTGGAGTTAGCTATTTGATTGGCTAAAGCAGGGCTTGCTTGTGTACCTCCTTTTTTTCCAGACTTCATGATTTGAGGTTTGGTAGAGATATTTTGTGTTGGTGTATTTTTGTTTCCTGCTGCTGTCTTTTTGTTGGAAGGTGTTTGAACGACTTGATCCGCAATAGCGTCAGCTTCTTTTTCAAATCTGTCATTTGATTGCCCAATGGATAGCTTAGGCTGAATGGTTGTTTTAGGGAAATAGGATGATTTATTAGCTGATTCGCGAGAAAAGAAATTTCCATTTTTTGTGAAAAATGGTTTTGTGGAATGAGATTTTGAAGCCTCATTTTTTTTGGAGGAGTGTGATTTCATTTTTTTTGGTTTTAAAAGTTTCGTTTCAAAAATAATAAAACAATTAGTTAATTCCTATCAAAAACACCATCTTCTCTCTTATTTAAAAAAAGTATTTAACAGATCTGTAACATTTTTTCAAATCAAATCGTCTGCTATTTGAACTTAAAAATGTATCAATCTTAGTTTAAGTTTTTTCAAAGTCAACTTTTCATTTTTTATTTTTAATCTACAGGATTTGCTTTTGTAGGTTACTAGGATTTCTATGTCTTAAATAAAAAAATAAGTGAGGTTGTTACTCTTTTATCATCATGACTAATAAAATCGAAAAATGAAAAATCTTTTTATTACTATCACTCTAATCTTTTCTTTTTTTTCCATAAATGCTCAAAATGGAATTATCAAAGGCCAACTCGCTGACGAAAAAGGAACTATTTTAGAATATGCAAATGTATTGTTATTGAATTCGTCTGATTCGACTTTGATCAGAGGAGCGGTTACAGACTTGGATGGGAAATTTATTTTTGAAGCTGTCGAGAGTGGAAGCTATTTAGTTTCTGCATCATCGGTTGGCTTCAATGAAGTTTATTCTTCTTTGATAAATTCTAATAATGATGAGATTACAATTGAGCCATTAATTTTGGTACAAGGTGTCAAACTTTCTGAGGTAACTGTGACGACTAAGAAACCTTTTATCGAAATGAAAGCAGATAAGATTGTTGTCAATGTCGAAAACAGTACGGTCAATTCTGGGAACTCCGCGATTGAGATTTTACAAAAGTCTCCGGGAGTAATTATTGATAAGGATAACAAAATTAGCTTGCGAGGGAAACAGGGAGTTTTGGTGATGATAAATGGAAAAAATCAATATTTATCAGGTGAAGAATTAACTCGATTGTTGGAATCTATGCCTGCCGAAAATATTCAAAATATTGAAATTATAACCAATCCTTCAGCAAAATATGATGCAGAAGGAAATGCTGGAATTATAAATATAAGGTTGAAAAAAAATAACAATGTTGGTTTCAATGGTTCGGTTAATGCTGGAGCTAGACAAGGGCAAAGATTTACCTCCAGTTCTGGTTTGAATTTTAATTATAGATCAGGTAAGGTCAATGTTTATGGTTCAGGAAGTAGATATTATTGGAAAGGGTTTCAAAATTTGAAATTGAAAAGAATCATTCCTTTCAATGAAGGAGAAACTTTTTTTGATCAAAAATCAGATATGAAAGATGAGGAAAAAGGATCTAATGCTAGACTAGGAATCGACTATAATATTTCGGATAAAACAACAATTGGGGTTTTATATAATTTCAATCAAGAAAAAAACCTGTGGAATAATGATAATAATACAGAGATAACTGGAGCGAATACACCAGGGTTTAATTTCCTGCATGTGCTTGCTCAAAATGATGGTTTTTGGAATCAGAATTCTTTCAATTTTAATGCGGTGCACAATTTTGATGATAAAGGAACTAGTTTGACTTTTGATGCAGATTATTCATTTTACAAAAGAGATTACGACAATACTTACGATAATAATTATTTGGATGAAAATGGTGAGATGGTTTTAGATCCTTTTATGTTGAGAAATTTTGAGCAAGCGAATATTAATATCTTTGCGACTAGATTAGATTTTACAAAATCTTTGGAGGCAGGATATAATCTTGAAGTTGGAGCTAAGTTAAGTATGGTGACCACGGATAATGATACCAAATTTGAAGCATTAGAAAATGGAAATTGGGAAAACCAAGTGAATAGAACCAACAATTTTATTTATGATGAAGAAGTCATGGCGACCTATGCTAACGTTTCGAAATCATTTGGCAAAATAAATGTTCAAGCAGGTCTTCGAATGGAGCATACGAAAAGCGAAGGGAACTCTTTAACTCTTGATGAAAATGTTCCTCGAGAATACACAGACTTTTTTCCTAGCTTAAGTTTATCACATTCGATTGGGAAAAAACATAGTTTGAGTTATAATTATTCGAGAAGAATTAATCGGCCGAATTATCAAGACTTGAATCCATTTATCGGATATTTAGATGATTATACTTTCAGTAAAGGAAACCCATTTTTGAATCCACAATATTCAAATGCCTTTGGTATAAATTATGGATTTGGAAATTCATTTTTTGTTTCCGCTAATTATAGCCGAACGAAAGATGCTATTACAGAAGTTATAGAACAGTTCTCGTCAGAGAATAGAACCTTTCAAACGACCATCAATTTAGATGATTATAATTCAGGAAGTTTGACACTTTCAAAAAGTCTTACTTGGAAAGAAATTGGAGTAACACGAATTAATTTGACTAGTTTTTATAATGACTTTCAATCGAATATTCCTTCAGGAACGTTGGACAATCAAAATGTAGCGTATCATCTTTATGTTGGAAATGAATTCAATTTGCCAGCAGATATTGTTCTTGAGTTGAGTGGAACTTACCAATCAAATGTAACTTTTGGGATGTTTGATATAAAACCTCAATATGGTCTTGACCTTGGTTTCTCAAAAGAAATTTTAAAAGGAAAAGGAAGTTTGAAAATTGGTTTGGATGATATTTTTTATACTCGAAGAAATATAGTTTCGGTGAGACAAGATGATATCATTTTGGATGTTGATCAAAGAAATGATACGCGTCGTGTGAAGGTTAATTTTAAATATAATTTTGGAAATAATAAGTTGAAAAGTGTGCGGAAGAGATCGACTGCAACTGAAGATGAAAAGTCGAGGATAAAAGGATAGGGCGTTTTTTTGTGAAAAATTTAAACCATCCACTTGCATTGATTTGTGAGTGGATGATTTTTTATAACAGTATATTTACAATATTTCATAAAAAAAAGACAATAAAAAAAGACCGTACGATTATTCTGTACGGCCTTTTCATTTGATATAGTAAACACATTTATTTTTACGAAAAAAATAACTATTCAATAATTATTTTTTTCGTCAAAATACCTGCTTCCGTTTTTACTTTTACTAAATAAATTCCGCTGGTGGCATATTTTAAATTTATAGAAATTAAAGGTTGGTTTTCCGTAATTATTTTTTGAAAAAACAACCTTCCATGGATATCAAAAATCTCAATTGATTTTATTTTTAACTCTTCCACTTCTAAATTGAATATCCCATTATTCGGATTTGGAAAAATAGAAATTAAATCTTCTGATAAAATATTTTCCACACCCACTTCAATGTAATCAACTACCGCAGTTATCTCTGACAAGCATCCTGCTGCATCCGAAATAATTGCCGTATAAGTTCCAGCTTGAAGATCTTCAAGGTCTTCCGTAGTTGCGCCATTACTCCATAAAATAGAGTAGGGTGGAGTACCTCCCTCGATAGTCAAATTAATAGATCCAATTCCTTCTGCATTCACTTGTGGTTCAGAATCTACCACAATATTTAAACACTCCGCAATACTCCAAATCTCTGCTCCTCGAATTCCATCATTTGCAGAGAAATATAATTTCCCATTAAAAAGTGTCAAATCTTCCGGATCAGATTCTGGTACTCCAGGGTAAATATCTGCAACAATTGAATTCGTGGCATTATCGTATTCCCAAAGTTCACGGCCATAATCATCGGTAAAAGTGGCGAAGTAAAGTTTGTCATTGAAGGAAGTAAGATCTCTTGGATTACTTGCGCTAGGATTTAAATCTTCGGTCAAAATAGTCGTGTCAGCAGCTGCATCATAATAAAGTAATTCGACATTTACAGAGGAAGAGTATCGACCTGCAAAAAATAATTTATCATCATGGACAGTCAAATATTGTGGATTTAAGTTACTTTGAAATGAAGTTCGTTGGGTAAGGTTTCCATTTCCATAACTAAATAATTGGTTGCCATCATTTTCTGAATCTGCATTAAAATATAACTCTCCATTATACTCGACAAAAAACTCAGGGTAACTATCATCAGAGCCAGGAACTATATCAACCACCATGGACGCAAAGGTTTTATATTTCCAAAGTTCAATCCCATTCACACCGTCAGTAGCTTGAAAATATAATTCATTTCCATAAATGAAAAACCTTTCTGGATGACTATCACCTGTTGGATTAATATCTTGAGTAAGTCCCCAAGTATTGCTGATTGGATTATAAACATATAATTCATTTCCAAAATCATCGGTATCTGCACCAAAAAATAATTTCCCATCCAGAGCAATCATGTCGGTAATATGTCCAGTAGAATTTGGTGTAATAAATGAAGTTGGAGTAATCAAACCAGTCGCATCATCGTAAGACAAAATTCCATAACCCAAATTTGGATCGATTCCGGAGAAATATAATTTTCCATCCAAGACTGTAAAGTTATCTGGTTTTAAACTTCCTGGGCCATCTGAAAGAATATCGACATTTCCAGTTGTAGGATCGTACACCCAAATTTCACGACCACTATTCACTTCGTCTGCACCAAAATATAAGCGTCCATTGTATTCTGTAAATCCATAAGGATCAGAACCCACCGTAGTCTGATTGATATCAGCAGCTAAAGTAATTTCATTGGTACCTGGAACGAATTGATATAACTCTCTCCCATATTCCAACTGATGGCCATCTAAAAAAATAATTCCATTCGCCACAGTTAAAGTTGAGATTCCATAAGCAATACTATTCGCAAGTGTTGCTTCCAAAACTAAACCTGCTCCATCGTCATCGTAGGAATAAAGATTACGATCATCATCATTAGAGTTAGCGGTGAAATATAATTTCCCATCCAACACTTTTAAATCACCAGGACTCGAGTTATCATTTCCAGGGAAAATATCAGCTGCCACGGTAACTTCATCAGTCGCTGGATTATAGACCCTTAGCTCACGACCTACGTCAACTGTCCGAGCCGTAAAAAATAATTTCCCATCAACTTCCATAAAGCCAGAAGGTGTACTACTTCCTGCGCCAACATATATTTCTGGAAAATCTAACAACGTATTACTCGCCAAATCATAAACATAAAGTTCATTACCCTCTCCTTGTTTAAAACCTTGAAAGAAAAATTTACCATCGAAATAAGACTGAGGAGCGATATTTGGAAAATCTCCAGATACACTTTGGTAGATAATATTTTCAATAGAATTAGTGGTAGGATCATATCGCCAAAGGTTACTTTGACTTTGTCCATCATTCGCAGCAAACCAAATTTGTCCATTCACTTCAATTAAGTTATTTGGACTACTTCCATTATCAGGATTAATGTTAGCAATTAATTCGAACTCATTTGTAGAAATATTATATCGACCAAATTCAGCATCATTATAATCAAACTCTCCAGCCATATAAATGTACCCATTATACTCAATCATGGAACTTGGATTTCGAAGATCATTATTCATGTTGTCTACCAATAACTGAGTTGAATTATCGGCTGGATCATGCACATATAAAAATCGATCAAGACCACCAGTTCCATTTCTTGCATTAAAATATATTTTACCATCAATTGCTTTTACGTCATAAGTTCCAATACCATCTTGATAAGCATTAATGTTAGCAACTAAGGAGGCAGTCTGAGTAGTCAAGTCATATTTATATAATTCTTCTCCATTGATTCCATCATCTGCCTGAAAGTAAATGGCATTATCTAATTGGGCTGCATAAGCTGGTGAAGAAGAAGCGGCTTCTTGATTAATATCTCGCTCTAGAACTAATTGAGCTTGGGAAAAAGAAAAAGAAATTAAAAAAAGAAAAAGTGTTGGGGATAATCTCATAGTGATTTTTTATGATAAAAAAAATGTGAAAATTATCAGTAAAGGTAAAGGGAATGAAGGTTTCTTAAACCACCCTTATGGGTGATTTAGAAAGATTTTTTTTAAGAAAAGAATTAATATAGGATAGTATGGTATAAATTAGTTTTAGTTTTGGCAGAGGTCGCTGTGCAGTACACGAGCTGGGTAAAAAGAGCCAGCGTCGGCGTCAACAAATCCCGAATGATGGAGAAGCAAGTCATAGGCCTCGGCGTTGATGAGCATTATGCTATCGATACCTTTTACATCAAATTTGATCATCTGACCGGTTAGACGGTTGCTAAAATTGGCAGAAATTGTCACTTCAAGTGGGGCGGTTTGAGTCAGGGTTGGAGTGAGTGCTGGATTGTTTATAGCTACTAGATTACGAATGTCTGATACGCGTACGGGAGATATTTCGACCTTCATATTGTCAATACCACCTGGATCGGAGGCAAAGATACCTACCTTAAGAGTACTGTTGTTTAGATCAGTAAAGTACCCGTTGCTGGTAGGGCAATTCTTGGTGACGTTCATTTCGGAGTCGGTCGAACGATAGATGACAGGCTCCGATTCAACATTATACAACCAGGCAGAAAGAGTAGGAGGAGTGGTGTCGTTTGTGGTCTTGATAACAGTACAGGTGACAAATATCAGACAGAAACCTAAGCTAGCTAAAATTCGAGGAAAAGACATATGAAATGATTTTATGTTAAAAATGAATTCTGGATTCGTCAAGTGTGACGATGGAACAGTAAATGGAAATAAGCAATATTGTAAAATCTTACAAATTGACTTTTGGAGGATCAATCCAATTAGAACGAAAAAGAATTAATCATCTAACAACAAAGATAAGGTGAACTATTGATGTTGAAACCACCCTTTTGTGTAGTATAAGTTAATATTTTTTCCATTATTATTTTCTAGTTTTGCTAGATCATATTTTTAAAAAGAATGAACGAAAGAAAAAGAATTCCAATATTAGATACACTAGTCGATGGGTGTAGAATGTTGCCTGAAACGATTCAGGCTTTTTTATTTGCTTTGGTTTTTGTAGGTGGGCACTCTTTAGTAATGGCTGGACTGTTCAATTTTTTATTAACTGTAATATTGATTGAGCTTCTATTAATTTTAATATTAATACAAAAGAATATTGTTTACCAAAGAATTTCTAAGATAGAAAATGCTATTGGTTCCCAAATTCTATGGATAAAAACTCGACAAGATGCTGCTAAAATTATTCGATACTTTTTCTTTAGTTCAATTCTTTTTTTAGGAGGACTTTGGTATTATTCAAAAATAGGAAGTGAGCTATATTTTATGGCCATAGGATTACTTTTTGTATTATATTTCTTGAAGGGATTATTTTATGTTCCTCTTGTTCAGGTGAAAATAATTGAAGACTCTCAGATTCAATTTATCAATGATTTCAATGGGAAATGTGTCGATTTTGTAACCTATGAGATTCAAAAAATAGAAATTCAAGAAAGGAATATTCGGATTTTTACAAACGATCAAATGAGTGATTTCAAAGTTTATTTTCATAAAAAAGAAGGACGAATTCGTTTGAGGAAATTCTTAGAATATTTTTTACCTAAAGCTAGAATTCTTTAGAAAAAATACTTCAACTAAAACTCTCTTTAAAATAATCTTTCCTCCCTCCTTGCATTTTAGTACTTTTGCCGCTCAAATAATTAATATATGATTTTAGTAGAAAATATAGCGGTAGAATTTAGTGGCACTACGCTTTTTAAAGACGTGAATTTTGTCATCAATCCAGATGATAAAATTGCTTTGATGGGAAAAAATGGCGCAGGGAAATCAACCATGATGAAGATTATTGCAGGTGTAGACAAACCCACTCGAGGAAATGTTCAGACTCCCAAAGAGGCAGTTATCGCCTACCTTCCTCAACACTTGTTAACTGAAGATGATTGTACTGTTTTTGAAGAAACTTCTAAGGCATTTAAGAAAGTCTTTGAGATGCGAGACGAGATGGAAAGACTCAATAAAGAGTTGGAAACTCGAACTGATTATGAATCAGATCAATACATGTCGATCATTGATAAGGTTACTGAATTGGGAGATGTTTATTACACTTTGGAAGATGTCAATTATGATGCTGAGGTCGAAAAAACTTTACTTGGATTAGGTTTTAAAAGAGAAGATTTTCATAGGCCAACTTCTGAATTTAGTGGTGGTTGGAGAATGAGAATTGAGTTAGCAAAAATTCTTTTACAAAAACCAGATTTAATTTTGCTCGATGAGCCGACGAATCACATTGATATTGAATCGGTGATTTGGCTGGAGGATTTTTTAATTAACAAAGCAAAAGCGGTACTCGTAATTTCGCATGATAAAGCATTTATCGACAACATTACTAATCGAACGATTGAAGTGACGATGGGACGGATTTATGATTACAAAGCTAACTACTCGCATTACTTAGAATTAAGGAAAGATCGTCGAGCACATCAGTTAAAAGCATATAACGAACAGCAAAAACAAATTGAAACTCACAAGCGATTTATCGAACGATTTAAGGGAACTTATTCCAAAACGAACCAAGTGAGTTCAGTAGAAAGAATGTTGGAAAAAATGGAAATTATCGAAGTGGACGAAGTAGATAAGTCTGCATTGAAATTAAAATTCCCAGCTTGTCGCCGTTCAGGTGATTATCCAGTTATCGCCAAACATTTATCAAAAAGTTACGGCGAGCATATCGTTTTTAAAGATGCGAATATGACTATCGAACGAGGTGAAAAAGTTTCTTTCGTCGGTCGAAATGGAGAAGGAAAATCGACAATGATTAAAGCCATCATGGGAGAGATTGATTTTGAAGGAGAATGTAAATTAGGACATAATGTTGAAGTTGGATATTTTGCTCAAAATCAAGCCTCATTACTTGATCCAGAATTGACCGTTTTTCAAACCGTTGATGAAATTGCCAAAGGTGATATTCGTGCCCAACTGAAAAATATTTTAGGTGGATTTATGTTTAGTGGAGATGATATTGACAAAAAAGTATCAGTACTTTCTGGAGGAGAACGAACTCGATTAGCAATGGTCAAGTTGTTATTAGAACCTGTGAATTTTTTGATTCTCGATGAGCCGACCAATCACTTGGATATCAAATCAAAGGATATATTAAAAGAAGCATTATTGGCTTTTGATGGGACTTTGATTTTGGTTTCTCACGATAGAGATTTCCTACAAGGTTTGTCGCAAAAGGTTTTTGAATTTAAGGACAAGAGAGTCATTGAACACTTTGAATCGATTGATGATTTCTTGGTTCGTAATAGAATTGAGAATTTAAAAGAAATTGATCTATTGAAATGATTTTTTGACGCTGATTTTTAATGTTTTTCCCAACATATTTTTTCACAAAAATCAGCGTCAAAATAAATTAAACTTCTTCTAATTCCTACCATCATTTTGTAACTAAAGATGTGCTGATAAAAAATAAACCATTTCGTTTATAACAATAAATTTAGACCACTTCTGTATAAAAATAGCATATTCTTAAAGCTTGGTCTCGCTTTTCTTTTTTTGTAAAAAACAAAATTATCTTTAACTGAAGTTTAAATTACATTTTCAAAAAAAAACAAAAATGAAAAAAACTCTACTCCTTCCCTTAATTTTTATTTGTGGATTTAATTATTCTCTACACGCACAATCAAATCTATTTTTAGATAATTCTTACACCGTCGAACAAATGGTGATGGATTTTTTTGATGATCCTTCTATTATCGTTTCTAATGTTACAACTACAGGTAGTGATCAGACCATTGCTTTTTTTGATGCAGGTGGAACTGATTTGGGATTGGATGCAGGTATTGTTTTTTGTAATGGAGATGTGATGAGTATTAATGGAGCAGCTGATGGATTTACAAGTGCGAGTACTGGAACTGGAGCAGATGCAGATATTGATTTAATGTCTTCTATGTCTGGAAGTCCAGGTTCTCAAGATGCGATTGCAATTGAATTTGATTTCACAGTTTTGGTTAACGATACTTTAGATTTCAACTACGTATTTGGATCTGAAGAATATCCAGAATTCGTAAATTCTTCATTTAATGATGCCTTCGGATTTTTTGTTTCAGGACCTGGAAGTACAGGGCCGTTTAGCAATAATGCTAATAATATTTCAACTATACCTGGTTCAACAACAGAGGTGGCTATTAATAGTGTTAATGATGGAGCTAACAGTCAATATTACGTAGATAATAGTGGAGGTCAACATATTATTTATGATGGAATAACTACTTCTTTACCAGCATCTTTTGTCGCAGTTGCCAATGAAACGTATCATGTGAAAATGGTGATAGCAGATCGAGGAGACTCAGCTTTTGATAGTGGGATTTTTTTATCCTTTAATTCTTTGGGCCAAGATAGTTTGTTAATTCCGCCTGCTGAATTTAGTGTTGTGGTTAATGATAATATGTTAGAAGTGGTCAACGAATCAAAATATGCTAGAACATATTCTTGGGATTTTGGAGATGGGCAAACTTCAAACGAAAGAAATCCTGGAGCTGTAATGTATTCAGCACCAGGTGATTATACTGTCACCTTGACTACTCAAAATTATTGTTGCACCGATACCTATACCACTACGGTAACTATTAATCAAACTGTTCAGCCTGTAGTTATTACAACTACCACAACTAACAATCCGCTTGCTTGTTTCGGAGATGAAAATGCGAGTATTGATTTGGCTGTATCAGGAGGAACACCTCCGTATACTTATAGTTGGACGCCAAATGTTCCTGACTTAGAAAATTTAGGAGCAGGTGTTTATGAAATTATGATTACAGATGCCAATGGAGTGGTGACAAATACTCAGGTGGAGATAACTGAGCCAACTGCTTTAGAATTAATATTGTCAAGTACACCTGAGACAGATGGGAATATGAATGGGGTAGCGGAAATTATGACTTTAACTGGCGGAACTTTTGGGTATGAATATCTTTGGTCTAATGGCTCTACAGAATACATTTTGGAGAATTTAGGAGCAGGAGATTACACAGTTACAGTTACTGATGCAAATGACTGTACCATCACAGAAACAGTTACAGTAGAATCTATCACAGGAGTTTTTGATAAAAACGATTTTGTAATTACGTTATTTCCAAATCCAGTTTCTGAAAAATTATTTTTGAAATGGAATGAAACTACTGCCATTGAAAATATTATGATTGTAAATGTTTTGGGAAAAACGATCCCAGCAACTTATAAATTAGATAGTGAGTTGGTTACTATTAACTTTGAAAATGATTTACCAGTAGGAACGTATTTTCTACAAGTTAATCTTGAAGATGGACGAAAAGCAACTTCCAGGTTTATAGCCAATTAGTCAATTCTTAATTTGGAAAAAACGCACTCAAGAGAAATTTTGGGTGCGTTTTTTTTTGAGAAAATAAAAGTTTTAAGCAGCGGATTTCCTCATTTTTTATTCTTATTGTAGAACTATACTTTTTTAATATAAACAAACATCATGAAGACAGTTATCAAATTTCTAACCCTTTCTATTTTTCTTTTCTTCCAAAATCAAAATATCCAAGCTCAAGTTTTTGTAGGTGGAGATGCAGCCTATTTTTTGACTTCCATTGTCAATCAAAATAATTATGGCTCGCAAGAAATGGACTATGAATTTACAGGAAATCCATCCTTTGGGTTATCTATTGGCTATGCAGGTTTTAATAAGCATCATGTTCAAACAGGAGTAAGACTTTTAAAACTTGGACAAAAATATACCTCAGAGTCAAACAATAACAGCTTTGAAAAAAAGGTAGAACTTAATTATATAATTATTCCTTTAAGTTATAAAATGATTTTTGGAGATACCGAAATTAACTCTTATGCGACCAGAGCATTCTTTTCGGTTGGAGGATATGTTTCTTTTTTGAATCGAGCAGAAACTACTTGGACGCTTGATGGAAAAGACGTTTCATTTATTGACTTTCATTCGAGTCAAAATCCAAGTGGTGATATTTTTAATTTAGCTCAACTTGCAGGAGGAAGTGATTTGGAAGATGGTAAGGATCATTTTGAATCAGTTGATTTTGGGGTGACTTTAAGTTTGGGAGTTCGAACTTTTTTAACGGAAGGTTTGGCGTTGAATCTTGAATTATTGGGTGGTTATGGATTAGGTGATCTGAATGCAGAGAAATGGCGATTGGAAAATTCTACTGGAATTTATGAGGCTTCGAATAATGCGTTTGGTGGAGTCCAGTTGGGGTTACATTATTATTTTGGTTTGTAAGTTTTTCCTTCTGAAGTACCTACCCGTGACACGGTTTCAAATCTTATCACGGGTGGGTGTTAATCAAAGATGACTAAACTTTTTTGTTCGAAAAAATCATCCGATTTTATTTTCAAAAAATAAACACCACTCACCAAATTTAAAGGCAAAGCCACTTGATTATTTCCTTGATTTAGATTTGTTTTTTTATCAAAAACAACTTGCCCGTTTGCATTTACTAGTTGCAAATCAACTTCTAAATTCTCTCCAAATGAATTTTTTAAATAAAAATAATTCTCTGAGACTGGGTTAGGAGAAATTTGAAAATAATTTTTCTCTTCAAAAATATCCTTTGTTGAAACAATCGTCATCCCTTCCAAAACTTCTAAGATTTGATTCGTCTGCACATTTTCAAATTTATCAATAGTTCCACTTTGCCAACGAATGATTAGAGAATCACAAGTTTCAAATTGGCCTACTCCAAAATGTTCCGTTTGAGTATTTTGAGCAAGGTAGGCAGTTCCACATTGAGTGTACCGAACTTGTTTTTGTCCATCATGATAAAGTTCAATCCAACTCCCAATCCCATCACGATTACTTTCTACACCTTCTAGTTTTACTTTCAACCAATTATTATCATTATCAGTTTGGTTCTCCCAAATCAACATTGGATCACCCCAAGCATTCACTACCACCACGTCCATTTTTCCATCTAAATTAAAATCACCTATCGAATTTCCAAAGCTCTTTAAGGTATCTCCAGGAATTCCATCCACCAAGGTTTGGTGAAAAGTACCATCTCCCAAATTTTCATAAAGCGCATTTGCTTTTCCATCTTCCACCTCTTCACTCGACACATACAAGTCCAAGTCACCATCATTATCATAATCAAAAAAATTGCCTCCCCAGCTCCATTGATTGAAAGCAACTCCTGCCGAAGTGGTCATGTCTGTAAATGTTTCATCTCCATTGTTTTTATATAAAACATTTCCTCCAGGAGTATTCGTCACATAAATATCGAGATGACCATCATTGTTATAATCACCCGCACCGACATTCATAGCATTGACCACCGTATCCGTTCCAGACGAAAAACTAATATCCGAAAATGTGTTTCCATTATTTAAATACATTGAATTTTTGGCCAAACGGTCATTGGCAATATACAAGTCAGGCCTCAAATTTTGATTGATATCAATGAATCCAGCACAGAAGGAAACTTTCAGTCCATCACTTGTACCAGTCTGAATGGCAACATTTGTAAATGTATTGTTGCCATTGTTCTTCCATAGATAGTTAGTAAAACTATCGAACACTCCATTTGAACGATTCGTGATATATAAGTCTAAAAATCCATCATTATCATAATCAGCAAATGCGGCTCCGTAAGTAGGATCTGGAAATAAAAAGAAACTGGCAGAAAGGGTAATATCAGTCAAATTCATATTTCCATCATTCTCGTAAAGATGATTCGCAGCCATAAAATTTGTAACAAATAAATCTTTGTCCCCATCGTTGTCTATGTCTGCCCAAAGCAATTGTTTTGTCGCTGCAGTTTCTAAAACAAGCCCATCAATTTTTTCAAAAATACCTTGATTATTATGATAAAAAAGTAAGCTATCCCCATCTGCTGAGGGGAAACATAAATCATCCCATCCATCTCCATTAAAATCAAAAAAGCTAACACCACCTCCAAATTCTTCC
>CAJQQY010000210.1 GCA_905480595.1 uncultured Saprospiraceae bacterium
TTACAAAACTTTGAAAGATTTAGATTTTGGAACTTCTTACTACGCGGGGACATGGTATAAGCAGCCAGAATTTTATCATAATTTTCCATTCAAAGTGATACTGGCAGATTCTTCGAATCAATTGAATGGTCAAAAGTTTCAAGTAGAAATTTTACCTGATGATAAATATCGGTTGTCGCTTGAGACAGAAGAGTTTAGTGTTTATAATCCTAAAACTGAAGCAAATCGTTATGTTTCTTCAGATATTAAATTTTCAAACACCTTTAGTTTTGGTGATACAGTCCAGCATGATTATTTTCAATTTGTTATTAATGAATCGGATGATTACATCAAAGGAGAATTTGAAGGTAAAGAATTGTACTTTAAAATTAATAACCTTTCATCAATTGCAAATTCTTATATATCAAATTTGGATGTCAAACAAGTTGACCTTCAATCAAGTATTTTGGCCATCCAAACGGAAGGGGAAGTAGTGGCAAAAGAAGTGAAATTTCTCAAAAAACTCAATCAGAATTTTATCGATAATAAACTAACTGACCGTTCAAAAATTGCTGCGAAAAAAGAAGATTTTATCCAAAAACATTTGGGAAAAGCGACTCAACAACTTTCTGCAGCGGAACGAAATTTAGAAACATTTAGAAGTGGAAATGGAGCAGTTGACCTGACTAAAACAGGAGCAATGAGTTTGGATCAGTTACAAAAACTCGAATCTGAGCGTGGACAAATTGCTCTGAATAAACAATATTATACCTCTTTACTTGAATATATCGATACTCAAAAAGATATTGACAAAGCAATTACACCTTCTGTGGCAGGCATCGACGATCCATTGTTGAATGATAACTTGTTGGAGCTTAAACGCTTGCATACCCAAAAAACTCAGCTTTCATTTGTTAGAGGAGAGGAAAGTTATGACTTGAAAATGTTGGCAAAACAAATCGCTAATACAACTGAGGCACTTAAAGAAAATGTTGAAAGTCTAATTGCTACTTCTAATATTGCCTTAAGAAATGCAGATCAAAAAATTTCAAAATTAGAAAGAACTCTTAACCAACTTCCTGGTAACGAAAAAAAATTAATCAACCTTGAAAGAAAAGCTAGTCTTTCCGAAAATCTCTATAACTATCTTAGTTTAGAGCTAGCAAAAAATGGAATCGCTCGTGCAGAAGATGTAGCTGATGTTAAAGTTTTGGACACACCAAGACGAATCGGTAGTGGATCAGTTGCGTCAAAAAAATTATTAATCATGGCCTTGGGAGGAATGATTGGTCTTATGATGCCATTAGCTTGGATTGTTTTTACAAGTGGTAGAGACGAGACGATAGAGACTCCAGAGCAATTGGATGGGAGAACACATCTCCCGCTTGTTGCTAAAATTATTCATGCAACAAAGCCAATAAGATCTCTTGAAAATTTTACTTCCCAATGGGCCGTAAGAGAATCATTTCGAGATCTTTCTGCAAATTTTCAATTTCTTGTTTCGGATAAAGCAAAAAATGTAATTGGTTTAACTTCGAATACTTCAAGGGAAGGGAAAACTTTTTGCAGCTTAAATTTAGGAATGAGTTTGGCATCGGAAGGAAAAAAAGTAGTGGTAATTGATCTTAATTTTCGAAATCCGAAATTGTGGGATTCTTCTACTAAATTTCAAGGAACTGACTTAACCAGGTACCTTGATACAAGTGGTATTGATCAAAAGGAGATTATTTATAACTATCAAAAGATTCCGAATTTATACCTTATAAACACACAAAAAGAATCTCAAAATCCTCATAAGTATTTAAATAATCCAAAATTGAAAATGCTTATTGAATCACTTAAAGCAGATTATGATTATGTGATTATTGATTCTCCTCCGGTAGGTGTAGTTTCTGATTACTTATTAATTTCAAAATACATTGACATACTTTTATTTGTTGTAAGACGAAATGTATCTAAAATTTCTTACGTGAAGGATATAGAAAAGTTGAGTGCAAAAGGACAAATGGGAAATACATTTTTGGTATACAACGATCACAAAGAAGGTCGTTTCAACAGACGAAAAGAGTATGCTAAAGAGCCTATTAAGGCTGAAACTTCAAATAACTATCTTCCCAATAAAAAAGTCCCACAGTTGGGTGTCGCAAGATTGAATACTCAAACTGGGGGAGAATGAAGAATTATGAGTTAAAAGTAGTTGACGGTGAAATAGTTGGTATGCCATTCATCTACGGGTACTTTGCACTTGTATTTATACTAGGAGTGCTTTGGGTATATCGTAGTGAACTGAAATATAAGTTTGAGGCATTTGTTATCGTATTCTATATGATGACGGGGAACTTGAATGATATTCTCACCTTTGCTATTCCAGGTGTTTCAGCTTTTGAAATTCAACCTGACCGATTTTTACTTTTAATGTTTTCAGTTTTTCTTTTTCGTAGAGCATTTTATTCCAAAGAAAAGATAATTCCAAAAAATGCTTGGACAATACCATGGTTTATGGTGATGTTGATTTTGTATTGCCTATTTAAAAGCATTTCCCTCTTCTCGCATGTTGATACGATCAAACTTTCGGAAATTATCATCAAATCTTTACACGTAGTAAATATCTTGTTGATTATATTTTGTTTGCGATTAATATATACACCGGAGTTGATAAAAATATTTGAAAAAGCTATCATAGTTGGAGCAATCACGACTAGTATAGCAAGTTTAATTCAAATGGGATACGATCCAATGTTTGTTCGAATGGGGGATATCAGAATAGCCTTTGGAGATGTTTATCGAGTCAATGGAATTTTTAATGCTGAATATTATAGTTCCTATTTTCTCATCATCGCTGCTACATGGGTATTGTTGAAATTTAAGAATGAAAGGAAGAAAATTGGTTTGGTTATTTTATTCTCATTAGGAATATTTATGACTTTTCACCGTATGAGTTGGGCTCTTTATTTATTGATCTTTGGTATCTATTTTTTGTTTTATGCTCGACCTCAATGGGACAAATTATTACTCGCGGGGACAACAGGTTTAACTGTTCTCTTATTTCTTTTTATCACTTTCCAAAGAGAGATTGTCAATTCAACATTAGTCAAAGAAAGAGTCACGGAAGAGGTCGGTAGTCGGTTTGGCTATTACAGTATGGTTTATGAAAATATAGAAGACAAGCCAATACTCGGCTTTGGAAATCATAATAATGAAGTATACTACTATAACATGCTTCATATTACTCGAATGCCAGATCGAGCAACAGGAAAAACAGGTGGAATTCATAGTGGCTATCTGTCTGCTATGTTTTATTATGGTATTCCTGCATTTATTTTTTTTACATTATTTGTTCTTTCAGCTATCTATTATTTTGGAAGGTTATTTTTGAAGACAGGAAATGTGTTTTTTTTAATCATCTTCTTTCTTACAGTAATATTTGGTTTTGCAAATATTTCAAATACCCTTTTGTTTAAAGAGAGTTTAGGGTTGCAATTGGCCATTTATTTGGGCTTAGGATTGGGGGCAAGATATTATGATGTGCCAGTAGAAACTAAACAATCTATCCCCGAGAAAGTAAGTGTTAATCAAAATTTAAACATCACATGAGGTTGAAAGGACTGTGGCAAAGATTGATGGAAAAAGGACATGAAAGAACGATTCGAGCAAAGAAAAATATTTTGCTTTCGATGGTTTACAAAGCCTTGGGAATACTGATTGGATTCGCCTATTTTCCACTTTCCATCACTTATTTGGGAGAGGAAAAATTTGGGATTTTTTTAGTGATGGTTTCCATGGTTGATTGGTTTGCGGAGTTTGATATAGGTATTGGAAATGGATTACGCAATCGCCTCGGAGAAGCCATCGCGGATGACAATGAAGAAGAAGCGAGAGGATATATCAGCACAGCATACTTTGCTTTAGGAAGTATCTTTTCGGGGATTTCGATTATTGCAGTTGGAGCTAGTTTTATTATTCCTTGGGCGGATTGGTTAGAAGCAGATCCAAGCCTGGATAGACAAATAATGATTTTGGCGATACTGTTGTTTGGTGCGTTTGCCATCAATTTTGTTGCTTCGATGATCTATCAAATTTTCTATGCATTGCAACGAATTGCCATGGTTAATTTGTTTGGGTTGATCACTAAAGTTTCTTTTCTCGCACTCATCATTTTGTTGATGTTTACTACAGAAGAATCTTTAATTCTCTATGGTGCAGCCAAGACATTTACGTTCGCATTTATTCCCTTGGCAATAGGTGTTTTTTATTTTCGAAATGAATTTAATAAATACCGCCCGTCGCTGAAGTTAGTTAAAAGAAGCTACTTCGATAAATTGTTTTCGTTGGGTTTTCAATTTTTTATCATCAAAATTTCGATGATAATTATTCACCAAACCAACAATATTTTGATTGCAAAATTTGTAGCTATAGAAGAAGTTTTGATCTACGAAGCAGCTTACAAATACTTGTCGATTTTCCTTTTGGTCTTTGTGATTTTTACCAATCAATTGTGGTCAGCAAGTGTGGAGGCTTATCGGAAAGGTGACATGGAATGGATGAAAAATACGGTGAAAAATGTAGTCAGAATTTGGTTTGGAACAGTCTTGTTGAGTGCTTTTATGGTTTTGATTGCTCCGTTGTTTTACAAACTATGGTTGGGTGAAAAAATAGAGATTCCAATGGCGGTTACCATTATCGTAGCCATTTCAGTTAGTGTCACAAATTGGGTCAACTTGTTTAATCTCGTCGTTAATGGGACAGGCAAAATTCGATTGCAAATGTACGCATGGGTTATAGCAAGTCTACTGAATATTCCGATGTCGATTTTCTTTGCGACGACGATGGAGTTTGGAACGGTGGGAATAGTTTTAGGGACTGTGGTGAGTATGATTCCACTAGCTATTTTGTCGCCGATTCAAGTAGTAATGATTTTGAAAAATAAGACGAAAGGGATTTGGGATAAGTAAAGAACTTATGAATATATGTAATTATACCGTCTTTTTTAGACTAAAATAATTAATTAGAAAAAACAAAAAACTAATACCAAATGAAAATTACTTTATTATCACGAGTTTATAACTCGAAGGCTAATTTGATAGTCTACAAAGCTCCTATTCCTAAAAATCATTATATTGATATTGGACTTCAAAACCAAACCCAGGTAATTCAATTTGTAATCAATAAGAAACAACGAGTTCTCGATTGTTTTTCTTTGTCGTTAATAGAAAAAGGTTTTTTAAATCCCCTCCGTAATTTAAAACCTACTAAAACTTTTGCAGTATGAACATTTCAATTTTTATAAACTCATTTACATCAGGTGGAGCTGAAAAAGTAGTCCTAACTTTATTGGAAAAATTTCAAAAGAAGAAAAAGGAATTGGATTTGGTTATTATCGAAAAAGAAAAATTTTACGAAATACCTAAAGATGTACCAAGCACTTATTTGACTCAATTTAATTCTCTTGAAAAAGGACCATTAAAAATTCCCTCTTTGTTTATTTGTGCTTCCAAGTTGAAAAAGCATATCCAAAAGAACGATATAAAAATAGTTCAGAGTCATTTGATTCGAGCCACTTTTATCAACGGACTTGCCAAGATGTTAGGATCAAAACATTATGCTCAAGCGATCATTCATTCTCAAATGAATTTCGACCACCAGCCTTGGCTGCTTCGGGGTTTTTCTAAATGGATTTATCGAAAAATCCATTTTCAAATGGATTCCATTATTTCGATATCTGATGTGATGAAATATGAATTGGATGAATATTTAGGATTTAAAAACCATCCAAATCATATTAGAATTTATAACCCTCACAACTTAGATGATGTGAAAAAAATGTCAGAAGAAGTACCTACTGATTTTGTTTTTTCACCCGATAGAAAATACTTTATCTCGATCGGAAGATTGGCAAAATTAAAAAGATTAGGAGATGTGATTCAAGCATTTTCAAAGTTGGAAAATAATAATGCAGAATTAATTTTTGTTGGAAATGGAGAGCAAGAAAATCATCTCAAAGAAATGACAAAACAACTTGGATTGGAAAACCGAATTCATTTTTTAGGTTATCAAACTAATCCATATCAATATCTTTCTCGAGCAGATTATTTTGTCTCTGCAAGTGAAACGGAAGGTTTACCAAATACTTTAATTGAGTCAATGATTTGCGGCACACCGGTGATTTCTTCAGACTGTGTCTCAGGGCCAAGGGAGATTTTACACCCTGAATCTGATTTAACTATTTCTTTAAAAGATAAAATGGAGCATGGCTCTCATGGAATTTTATACCCTGTTGGGGAAGTCGAATTATTGGCTGATGCCATGAAGTTATTATTGGAAGATGAAGCACTTTGTAATAAATTTATTCAGCGTGGATATTCAAGAATAGAAGAGTTTGAAGCTATGAATATTGCTCAAAAGTATATTGATACATTTCCTAGTGAAGGAAAGGAATTTGCAAAATTATAACACTATATCACACATATTTGTTTCGATGAATCATTCCATCGATAATTGTTAATCCATTTTGCGAATTATAGGAATGAACACGGTGTAAATTTTTATCCCAATCTGGACGAATATTGGTTAAATGTTTTTCTTGATATTCTGTTTCCGAAAGGATTTCAATTTCATTAAAATTAAAACCATGACCATAAACTTTAGAACAATCTTGCGAAGGGCGAATAATTTTTCCATTGTCTAAAAATATATTTCCCGCAGGTCGCGCTCGTCTAACATCCGACACAATCGGATTCATCGGATGCGGCGTCCACTCTGAAGTGAGTGGCGAATCTGCATAAAAAAGGAAGAGTTCATCATCAAGACTTTCGCCATTGTTTTCATCCATACTGGTGAACATCCACCATTTGTTTTGATGAAAAAGAAGGGTAGTATCGGCAGCAATTACATCTTCCATCAGATTCATTTTGTGTTGCCATTTATTAGGAAAATGAGCACATTCAAAAAGTTGAATGTTCCGATTCGAGAAAGATTCTGGAATCATATAGAGTGTTTTTTCAAATTCAAAAAGGAATGGATAGGAGAGGTGGTACGGCAGGTCGAGTACTTTTTGAGGTGTCGAAATTTTACCTGACGAATCGAGTTTTAAAACTGAAATATGTCCCTTTTCTGTAGAGAAAGGAAGTTCTTCAAAAAAAACAAAGTGTTCTCCTTCATGATACCATAAAAAAGGGTCCGCCCAGAATTTATCTTTTGAAGGAATTAATTTTTTAAATTCAGAAAAAGACTCAGAGCGATTTTTTTGAATATGAAATAACAATATCCATTGGCGTTTAGAAAAGAGGTTTTGAAGAATTCTTTTAGTTAAAAAAACAGCATGACGAACGACGTTTTGAAGACTCTTTAAAAATGTAGGAGTATTGTTGTTAATTAAAGTTTTTCCAGAGCTCAAACTTTTAGAAGGATTAAAAAAAACAGTTTCACCGAGGTTAAATAATTCTTTTAAAGCTCGTGGAACAAAAGAAGTAATTTTCCATGCCTCTTCATTTTGCGAGCGAGTCCATGCGTAAGCATGAGGCATAGACCAAGATTGATAAGCGACAATTGGAGTATCGTCTTCGGTTCTTTTTATCAAAAGAGAAGAAGTAGACGTTTCTTGTTTTTGGAAAAAAGAATGATAACCAATTAGTGTTTCATTGGAAGTTTCAAAACCCAAATGGCCATGGCTAAAAAACCAAATTCCAAATT
>CAJQQY010000211.1 GCA_905480595.1 uncultured Saprospiraceae bacterium
ATTCAACAAAATACGTGTTTCCACGTATGCAATAAATGAGCCTCGCCCTTTAATTTAGTAGCCAAATGAATAATGAAAATCTTATGCAAAAAACTAAAATCCTTCTGGTTGATGATCACCAAATTGTAATTGATGGCTTACGTTCTATTTTAGAAACACAAGAACAATTTGAAATTTGTGGCGAAGCAAATAATGGCAAAGATGCTTTGCAAATTGCTCGAGTACTTTCTCCTGATGTCATCGTGATGGATATAGACATGCCTGTGATGAATGGAATGGTGGCTGCACAAGAATTCAAAAAAACATACCCTGAAATAAAAATCATTATCCTTTCCTTACACTACGAAAAATCAATTATCCAACATTTGGTAAAACTTGGAGTAGAAGGTTACTTGCTAAAAAACTCAAGTAAGGAAGAAGTTATCAATGCAGTTCAAACAGTAAAAAATAATAAGAAATATTTTTCTACAGATGTGACTCTGGTTTTGGCTCAGCCGAATGAAATTATCATTCCTGACCAATCTCAAAATGAAAATGTAATGCTAAGCCTTTTGACGGAAAGAGAAATTGAAGTGCTGAAACAAATTGCTGAAGGTTTTTCTAATAAAGAAATTGCTGAACAATTATTTCTAAGTCCTCGAACAGTTGACACGCATCGGCAGAATATCATGAAAAAACTGAATTTGAATAAAGTGGTAGGCTTGATAAAGTTTGCTATCAAAAGTGGATTAGCATAAATTAATTTTTTAAAAAATAAAAAAATAATCCTATGGGCTTTGAATGGCTTGCATCTAAACCTTACAAACGACACTACATTTGTATCAACTGTCGAAAAGGATTCAAACGCCCTTCTGAAAAAGATATAGTCTCTGCCAAAAGTAAAGAGGACTACCAACCTAATTGTCCTCAATGTCGACAGAAGATGACGCAAGTACCTTATACATTTGAAGTTCCAAAACAGAAAGATAAAAAAGCATGGAAAAAATTAGAGGAGCGATATAAAATTGAATAACTTTTCTTTTAATTCTATATAGAGTTCTACTCCCAGCCTATAATTCTTTTAATCGTCTAATCATTTCATTATGAAAAATCTGACCTTATCCTTTTTGTTTCTTTTCTTTCTTCCAATTTTCACACTTGGAAATGTTGCTCAACCAGGTATGTGGCAAGCTGGAGGAATGGGAAATTTCTCTTTATTGTATGCTCAAGATAGTTCCGCTTTTCAAAAAATACAAATGGTAGATGAACGTGTAAGTATCTTGTTATATCCAGGTTTTGCAGTAGTAAAAGGAGAATACTGGATGCATAATGATACTGACTCTACCTTGACGATTAAGACTGGATATCCCATAAATAGCTCGGCAGAAAGCCGAAGTCGTACTTTGATGCAAGTATCATTTGAAGAACTCTATGGACTAAAAGTATTGGTCAACAATATTGAAACACCTTTATTAAAAGAACAGAAAAGTGAGAATTGGTATGTATGGAATAATACATTTCCAAAAGAAGCAACCACCAAAATTGTAGTTTATTTTTTGATGGATACCAATCAAGCACAAGTTCTCCAAGGATACACTAAAGATTATAGTAATGGATTTGTTTACTTATTGGAAACTGGGGCGATCTGGAAACAGCCCATCATGAAAGGTGAGATTCGCATTCAAACTAAAGACGATTTAAAAATCAAAAACATCCGCGGAGCCTTTCCTCAAGGTTTTTTTAACATTAATTCTTCGCAAGAAATCTTACAAGGACAGTTTACCAATCTTAGTCCAATGGCTGAAAACAATATAGTTATCAGCTATGGAAAAAAATTAGAGAATTTTGATTTTAAAAAGATATTGGAGAGTCAAGCAAAATATTTTTTGACTGTGGATAAACTGAGTGAAATGGATTTGGTTGCTTTAGAATTTTCTCCTCATCGTTTTAATGATCCTTTTGAGATTCCCTCTTTTGACGGAATTCGTCCTACTGGATTGTTCTCTTGGATTATGTTAATCTTCTATTTTGTAGTTGCTCTAATCTCTTCGCTAATCTTATTATTTATTTATAACCGTTTTTTGAAAAAGAAATAAAAGCTAATTACCAACTTTCGGAATATTGGTAACACGAATAACTGTTTTACCAATATTCCAAAAGTTCGTCAAACATCTCATCATAAAAAATACGAATAGATTTTTGATAGGAATAAAAAGATATTGCAAATTAAAACCGAACCTTCTTCTCTTCCACAACTTCATCGCCACTTATCAAGCGAACATAATATTCACCCTGTGGCATATTGAACACTTTGAAGGTAAAACTGAATTTATGAAAGCCTCTTACCTTTTTCTTATTTTCAAAAAAAGCATGTTTTAACTCACCGTCAAGAGTGTAGAGTCCAAAGGTCATTAACTTATCTTCTTCCATTGAGAACTTCCATCTTCCTTTGAGAACGGAAGGCGCTTCACGGTAAGCAGGTGCACCTGGTTCGCTTACCGTTTTATGTAACACAACATATTCAGGACGAGCTACACCCAACAAATCAGCTACATGATTAGCCAATCCCCCATTGTCAATATTTTCTACTCGCTTATTATCACTTATTGACCAAACCGCATATTGAGCAGCAGGACTTTTATATAATTTTTCCTTTGCTAAGTATTGAGCTATCTCCAACAACTTCCCTGTTGCCAAAAGACTCATATTAAAACCACTACCTAATGATGGCGAACCGTTTGGTGCTTGAATACATGCCGCATACATTTTTGCCACCCGCTTTTTATTTCCTTCCACCGCTAACATTCTCTCTTCGGTAATCATCAAGTCTTGTAAAGTTGGATCATTGGAATTAAAAATCAAACCAGCTGGAATTTGAAGATCAATTTTTTTCTTACGAAGATTTTTGATTTTTAACTTTAAACATTTACCGCTGTGTCCGCCTTCGCCTTCAGCCAAAATTTCAACATAGCCTTTCTCGACTGCTTCGGTCAATAATATTTTTTTTGCTTGAAGAAAAGATGTGATAATAAACAATAGGGAAAATAGAACGATTGATTTTTTCATGGAAATTATTTTTAGGGAGATTTGTGAATAGTTTTAAAAAAACGGAGAACAACATTTTTTATTTTCCAAAAAAAACGAAATAGTATAAAACACGTAGCAAATGCTATTTTAATACAAATCATAAAAACTCAATTCTATTCTTTGTTCTTGTAAAAAATAAGACTGCATTCGAGAAACCAAATGCAGTCTTATTTTTTAAAATTCCAAGATTCGTTTACTACTGCTATCCTATTTTAAAAAATCAGCGTTGACCTTTACACGATTTTCTATTTTGAACCAAGGATCAACATAATCAGCCTCATTTTTACCTCCTGGTTGCAAATATGTTTTTCCGTTTTCTTCTATCACTTTGAAAATATATTTGTGTACCCAAAAATGATTTTTCCCCCAAACATAAGCAGACACCTCATTTCCCGATTGTTCAAAAACTTTAAAGCCAGCAAAACCACGATGTCCATTCACCCAAAATTTTTTATTAGTCAATCCATTTTTTTCAAGAAAGGAAGGAGCTATCGTTGCTTTTATATTTGGACTGAAAGAAGTCTCTTTTCTCATCACAACTAAACTATTATAAACGAACTTACTTTCAGGAGAATCAAGTACATTTATCATCTTAATTCCATCAACAGTTGTAGTAGAAGGTACTTTAGATTTCTTTTTTTCAGCTTGATGATTATAAACCTTTGGTGCTTTTTTTCCTTCATCAAAAAAGTCAAATATTTCTTCTCGATTATTATAAAATGTAAGCTCTACAAGTCCATCTTCAAAATCAACATACTCAAGACTGATAAATCTTTTTTCTAAAAATTTACTTCCTGCCTCTGAGGTATTTTTCCAAAGAGCAATTGTATTATCGCTACAGATAACACATTCTTTTCGAACTTGGCTATTATCAAATTTTTGAAGTGAGCTTCCTATTATTTTATCGAGAATGGATTCTATTTTTTGTAGGTCTTGTTCTGATTGGCTGGCATTTACAACTTCATCCCTTTTTGAAAAACCCTTGATAATTATTTCGATGTATTCCAATTTCGTATTGGTATAACCATAAAGAAATTCAGTATTTTCAAAAAAATCTAATTTGTCTTCAAAAACATAAGCCTTCTTCCATGAATGTTTTTTCGTAGATTTAAATTGAGCAAATTCGGAATCTTTCAGTTGAGCAAATTGCTTTAATTTATTTTCGACTTGAGTCCACGATGGTAAAGGTTTATTATTTCCTCCTTCCTGTGCGAATGAAATATGAAGAGAAAATATGAAGCAAACTAAGCCGATGATATATTTTTTCATAATGGTATTTTGAATATTTTTTTTAAAATAGAAAAATCGAATTTCTTTGTCTAATTTTTATAGAAAAAATAGTTCCATCTTCTAATTTAAATCAATAACTTGGATAAGTAGATCAGTCCACCGAATAAGTTTTTAAATAATTCAGTTCTCTCGAAATAAAGGTTGTTTCATCTATGACTTGTAAGTAATTAGATACACCTCCTGTTGAAACATCGTTTAGATATTTTGGCTTGGACGGATTACTAATGTCCATAAACTTTAGTTTATTGACACTAGTCATCATTAAAGTATTATCATCAAGAGCAGTCATTGTACTAGAAACTTCTGTATCTATCTCACCTTTAAATTCGAGAGACGGGAATTCATAAATAAACATATCACGATCTTCTAAAACACATAGTTTATTGTTGGTCAAGGTAGCAGCAAGTGTTGTAAAATGTTCCCTAATTGGAACCATCGCTAAACTATCCGGTGCAGTAGGATTCGAAACATCTGCAATCCAAAGTCCCACTCTTCTGACGAGTACTAATTTATTTTCTGAAAAAAACATTTGCTCAACATCTGGGCTAAATGATAATTCGTAACTCATGAGGAGTTCAGGTTCCACAGTCAAAACTTGCCCTGCTTCCAATTGACTTTCATCTAATGGATAATAAAAAACGCCCGTACTCCCTACGAAATAAAGATTCCCTTCGTAATATTCAACATGCTCAAAACTACGGTCACCCAAATCTAATTCACCTAACAAATTCGGCGCAGCCAAATTACTGACATCATATATTTTTAAATGACCATCCACCGTCGTCCTACTTGGAGCGACTAAAAGGAACATCCTATCATTTTTTATTTGTCCAATAAATACATCTTTGATGTCTTGAAAATAATGGATGATTGGACTTTCGATATTTGTGAAATCATAAATTCTCACTCGCAGTTGGTCATCAACATCTATGCTTAACATCAAATCTTTGAAGCCATAAAAAACTTCTTTTTGAGTAATTCGCTCTGAATATTTTTCAGATAGCTTAATATTTCCTTCGTCCTTTTTACAACTAGCAAATAGAAATATTACCATTGCAATGGATATACTAAATTGAATTATTGTTTTCATAATCTGAATCAGAGTTTAAATATAAGTTGGTTTTCCCAAAACAATTTTATAATCCTAGTCCTGCAAGCAATCCTATTTTAAATCCAATGAATGAATTGTCGATATTCAAATTCGCATTATCGTCATTCATAAAAGTTGTCGGGTTAAACGCTTCATTAACCTTGAGTAAGTTGTAGTCATTTAACCCAACCATATATTGACCTTCTACAAAAAATCGAAATTTCAATCCATCCGCTTCACTAAAATTTCCTAGAAATATTTTTGCAAAACCTCCCACGTGTTTTGGTTTAGCATCTTGTGGTGAGAAGAGGTTGCCGATATTTTTCCCATCTCTTTCATCTTCATTTTTATAGGTCGCTGATAAAAATTTATACTTCCCTGAGTTAATCGCTCCGCCGAGTGCAATTTTCAACCAGTTATTAGGATGTAAAATTAGTCCAACTTCCCCGCCGAAAGTTCTATGCTCCATTCTAAAATAAGTAGTGTTAGGTGTGCCTAACGAATTAGGCCGGATACCAAAAGTTTCATTTTGTCGCCATGCCACATCGACTCCCAAATATAAATTTCCTAAGTAAAAATCTGCTTCTGCAAATGCGCCCCACATATTAGAAAGCTCTCCAATCGATTGTTCTACATCTGGTAAATTATTAAACTGATTGATGACTGTATTTACATCATCAAAATTATGATTGGACGTGACATATCCTGCACCTGCCATTGCTCCCCATCGTTCCAATCTTTTATCTTTTATCTTTTCTGTCTTGTTTTTTTTGTCTCTTTTTGTTTTGTTTTGCTATCAAGTCTCTCTCCTCTTTTTCTTTTTGAGGATTGGGATTCCCGTTTTCTTTATCCATTACATAGACAACTTCGTTGTTGGAAGTTTTTTGTAACAATGTAAATACAACTCCCTTTCCATAGAAACTCAATCGACTTTCTCCAACTGTTGCGATTCCGAGGCTGCTATAATTGGAAGATTCCAATACCTCAAATTCATATGCAATACCTTTTGTTTGCTCATTTGGTTTTGCACTTATGGCTTTAGTTTTTGCAGTCAATAACTCTCTCCAATTTCCACCTACTTTAGCTTCGATGGAAAAAGTGTTATCATTGGCAAAGATGATTTTGTAATCTTTGCTGATATCCATTTTGGAATTTTGAACATCAAATTTATGTCCTTGATAAGTTCCGTTTAAAATATCAATTGGAAATCCATTTATTGAATTCTGGGAAAATGCGAAAGTGCATAACAATATATTTCCGAGAATTAAAATTTGCTTTTTCATATCTAACTTTTAGTTCGATTATTCGAATTTGGTTTATTGAAACTGTTGATAATAACTATTCCAATCTTTGATGTCTTCGCCATTTATATTTACTATATGTATGTCATCATTTTCACCTCCTCCATATACGTTAAACTTCAATTGATATTTTTCCAAAGTCCAGTTTGACGAACTACCATAATCATTATGTTTCCATTTATCTTTCATGCGCTTCATTGCACTTGTAGATTTTGCTAAAGGAATATTAAGCGGAAGTTTCTTTTTGAAATAATGTTCATTATCCCACTCCTTGACCTCAAATGAAATATAAGTCATTACTCCATTTACGAACGATAAGGAAAACCGATAAGGATAACATTCGTAATCTATTTTTTCTCTAAGAGAACCAGACCGGTCTTTTCTTTCAAACTTATATTTAGGGTTCTTGAGTAATTTCTGCACCGCAGGGTCATCTACTTTTCGCCCCAACAAAAGGAGTAAATTATCGCCTTCATATTTTCCAGTAAATGCAGGATAAATAACTGTTGTAGAAGTAACAGATGTTGAGTTTTGAGAAGTCGTTTTATTATTGGAAGAACTGGTTGATTGACTTGAACTACTTTTGCTAGAAGATTTTCTAGAAGGAAGTGTACTATTATCCGTAGAGGAATATTCATAACAAGTTTCTAGGGTAAGAGCATTTATCCAATAAAAGTACTCATCCATTGCCTCTGCTGCTTTACCCAAAGCAACTTTACATTTTCTAAATTCAGCTTTTAGGGTAGAAACTGTTGAAGCATGATACACCTCCGTCACCGCTTTATATGCATCACCAAATGAGCCATTCGCTTCCCATAAACCTTTTTCCGCATTTTTTAAAATTTGAAGTGATTGAGCACAGCCGATTCTTTTTGTCTCCTTGATTGCTTTTGCTAGTTCTTTATCAGCAGCAACTATCGTCCCCGTAAACAAATCAATTTTTCTTTTCAGAGGTCTTAGACAAACTTGGTAGCTCCTCATAGTAGTTCTATTAGTACAACCGTTGACTATGCCTACCATCTCCTGTACATAGCGTTTTGAATTTTTTAATTGATAGTCTGCATCCTCTACGTGCTTGGCGATTTGGGTGTTTTTGACTCCTTTGTTGGTTGCAGTTGTACTTATTTTTTTCCCATTTTGAAAAATCAAATCAAAAGTAGCTCCATTGGATTGCTTTACTTTCCAGAGACCTTCTTGAACTCCATTGACATATTCTCCAGATCCTTGACTACCATCAAGCAAACTGATATAAAAATGTCCATAGCGTTCTCCATCTTGAAAGCTACCGCTGTTTAATCCATTTTTTAAAGTAATCTTACCTTCGCCATGAAACAGCCCATCTTTAAAACCGCCTGAATAAACGAATACGTCATTATTAGCAAATACAATTTGCATCCCCTTGCCATTGAGTTTGTTGTTATGAGTAAAAGTGTAATCTTCCTCTACTACTTTAAAGCGGTCGAAAATCATGTCGTATATGGAGCTCCCGATTGCCAACATGTTTTCTTTATCATTAGCAAAAGATTTTGGGTATTTATATTTGTCTGCAATAGAAGAATCGAACAAATTCTTTCCTCCGAAAAGAAATATGCTTTTTATGATCTCATTATCATAGAGATAATATTTCAATTTAAAATCAGTCTGATTAGTCTCGTTAGTTACGATATAGTATTTATTTTTTCTTTCTATTTTAAAAACATTACGTAGGTGTGCAAACCTTAAATATCCAAGTTTGTGGCTTGGAAACCATTCCACTTTAAAATCACCAAAAGTATTGTCCTGTGTTTTCCCCGTATAAGAAGTTGCTTCATATATATCTGAAAAATTGATATCCTTAACGGGTTTTTTAGGATTCCCACCTTCTTTTTTAACGCTAAAAAAAGAATCCTCTTTTCCTTTCATAGCGAAAGAAACTTTGAAATCGCTATTTGGAATAACAGGTTCCTCATGAATTAAAACTCTAATTATAGAGAATTCACTTTCCTCGGATGCAGGTTTAAAATCAAAAGCATAATCGTCTGTCTTAATTAATCCTGCTGATTGAGGAGATATTTTTTCATTGATATGCTCCACAAAAAGTCCATCGAAATTTTCGGTGATTTTCAAATTAAAATCTGCAGTTAATTCTACGACAATTTGGTTGGCGTTGTCTAGTCCTTCTTCGGTTAAGGTGAATCCTTGATATGTTCCAATAAGATCATTGAAAGCAGTTTTTTTATTTGTAAGAGTATTGTTATTGGAAAAACTTGTAGTCAAGTTTCCTAATAAAAAAAGGATAAGGATTAATTGTTTTTTCATAAGTATAATGTAAGTCGGGTTTCCAAACCCGATTGTTTTTCAAAATTAAGGATTACTTTTTTGTTTTACTACTTGGTTTTAATCATTTTTGGGAAGCCGACCTTTATTCATTTTATCTTAATAAAATTCATACTCATACTTCGTTCCATAAGAATCCGCACTTCCCTTTAAATAAATATAACCTGTAGAATTTCCATATTCGTCATAGGTCGATTTAGAATGTATATCAAGCTCTCTTGAACCATCTTTCATTATTCTACCGACTTTATTTTCGATCATTTCGCCATATTCATTGTAAACAAAAACTTCTCTTTGCTTTCCTGTTGAGGAAGAAGTCACCTCTGCTATTTTTAATCCATTCTCATCATATTCATATTCCTCGTTGCTTGTTGGGTTTCCTTTTGCAGAATAATTGGTTGTGCTCTTCAACTGACTATTTTCATATTCATAAGTCTTATGGTATTGCAATAAATCTGCATAATCATCTGTATACTTTTCCCATTTTTTTTCTGAAATAATATTCCCTTTAGAGTCATATTCGTATTCATAAACTCTAGAAAAATCATGCTTACCATCTAGCGTGAAATATTTTAATTCTAACTCATTTCCATTTTCATCATAGGTATACTTTGTGATTTGACCTTGTCCATTTTTTCGTTTCCAAGACTCTTCGATCTTTTGATTCTTGCTGTTATATTTATAATTATAAAATGTGGACTGTCCATTGGAAACCTGAGTCCTTGAAACTAAATTTCCTCCTGAGGAATATTCATTCTTAATAGAACCATCCACTTCACCTGATCCATAAAAATCAAAACTTTTAACCGATAGAACATTTCCACTTTTATCATAATTCGTTTCTGCTAAAATAAAGGGGGGTGCTCCTTTTGCGGATATTTGGAATTCCCTTTTAGCTTTTATTGACGGACTTGTAGAACGTTTTTTTAGATTATTAGAAATGGATTTCTCTTGATTTGACGTTGTTGACTTTTGTCCACTACATGCTTGAGCGGAAATTAATACCACAATAAGAAATAATATATTGAATTTCATAATTGATTTTTTTAGATAAATAAACTTGACTGATGAATATATTTTGATTAAAAGAATCCTCATTTAAATCACCCTTCCTCTAAAGCTAATACCCACAAAGATTGTACATTTTGAATAAGAACTTATTTATTATAAAACAAAAGTAAAGCCGATTGGAGGAGAAACGAATGCGTGTTTCACACTATTTATCTACGTGTTTCATACTAGATAATCTCCGAAAAAAATTGTTTTGATGATAGTATTACTATTCTTTATTCTTAATAAGAAGCACTAAAAATCCAGATGGAAGTATAATTTATTGGACATCTTTTTAAAAAAAAGCTATTTTACGCATCTATTTTGAAACGAAATTAAAATCACAGATATGAGCGATGATCGTCCTTGGCTAAAAAACTACCCTAGCGGAGTTCCTGCCAATATCAACCCTAATGAATATCAAAATTTAGTAGAGATGTTTGAAGAAACTTTCGAAAAATATCGAAAGTTACCAGCTTTTCAATGTATGGGGAAAAGTATCACTTTTGACCAGTTGGATAAAATGTCGAAGCAATTTGGAGCATACCTTTTGTCGAGAGGTTTGGAGCCAGGTGATAAAATTGCCTTGATGATGCCGAACCTTTTACAATACCCAATTGCCTTGTTTGGAGCATTACGTGCAGGTCTTGTTATAGTAAATACAAACCCACTTTATACTCCTCGTGAGATGAAACATCAGTTTTCAGATTCAGGTGCAAAGGCAATTGTTATTGCTGAAAACTTTGCAGCTAATTTGGAAAAAATCATTCATGATACTCCGATCAAAACTGTTATCGTAACTAGCATTGGAGAAATGCTCGGAGCGGTAAAAGGAACGTTGACCAACTTCGTTGTGAGAACTGTCAAAGGTATGGTTCCAAAATATAACCTTGCTAACACAGTTACTTTTAAAGAAGCTTTATCTCAAGGAAAAAAATTCACGTTACCAGACTTGGATGGAAAACCAGAAGATGTAATTGTATTGCAATACACAGGTGGAACAACGGGAGTTTCCAAAGGTGCGATGTTGACCAATCGAAATCTAATTTCCAACATGCTTCAGTTTCGAGCGATGATCAGACCATTTTTAAAAGAGAGAGAAGAGGTCGCTTTATCACCTTTACCGATGTATCATATTTTTGCTTTTTCAGTCAATGCATTGGCGTTAATGAGTATTGGAAGTCGAACTATACTGATTACAAATGCTCGTGATATTGGTTCAATTCTTAAGGAATTTAAAAATGATAAAATAACTATTCTGACTGGTGTCAATACGTTATTTAATGCGATGCTAAATCATAAGGATTTTGCATCACTTGATTTTAGTTCATTAAAAGCAACTGCAGGCGGAGGTATGGCAGTTCAAAGAGTAGTAGCTGAAAAATGGAAAGAAGTAACTGGTTGTAATTTATCCGAAGGTTATGGATTGACGGAATCATCTCCTGTCGCTACAGTTAATCCAATTGATGAAACTGGGCAAATTGGAACCATCGGAATTCCAGTTCCTTCCACAGATATGCGAATTGCCAATGAAGAAGACCAACCACTTGCCGTGGGTGAAGTTGGAGAAATTCAAATCAAAGGACCACAAATCATGAAAGGATATTATAATCGTCCTGAAGAAACTAGCAATACGCTTTCTCCTGATGGATGGTTGCGGACAGGTGATATTGGACTGATGCAACCTGATGGATTTTTCAAAATTGTAGATCGTAAAAAAGATATGATTTTGGTTTCAGGATTTAATGTTTATCCAAACGAAATTGAAGATGTTTTAGCCATGCATCCAAAAATTTTGGAAGTAGCGGCGATTGGTGTTCCTGATGAAAAATCGACGGAAGCAGTCAAAGTTTTTATTGTAAAAAAAGATAAATCATTGACCGAAAAAGAAGTTCGAGAATATTGTACAGAACAATTCACAGGTTACAAAAAACCAAAACATATTGTCTTCCGAGATGAACTTCCTAAGACGAATGTTGGAAAAATATTACGGCGTGCTTTGCGTGACGAAAAAGCGTAATCGTATTGTTACACAACTTATTCTTTTGTTAAAAAAATCTCATTTGAAATAATTCAATTGAGGTTTTTTAATTTCGTAATTCAGCTTCAGGTATCTGACACCTAATTATCTCTAAAAAGAAAAAAATGAAATTTACTCTTACCAAAATAACCATCTTCTTTTTCTTACTTTTTTCATTTTCTCAAAATTCATTTTCCCAAATTGAAATTGAGCAAGAAGAAATTCGATCAAACAAAGGTCGCTTTTATATTTATTGGGGATGGAATAGAGGATATTATTCCAATTCTGATATTCATTTCAAAGGAGATACTTATGATTTCACTTTATCTGATGTGGTCGCAAAAGATCGGCAATCAAAATTTTCCTTAGAAACTTATTTTAAACCAACAAGTCTGACCGTTCCACAAACCAATTTTGGAGTGGGGTATTATTTTCGAGATAAATGGATTTTAACAATGTCAATGGATCACATGAAATATGTGGTACAAACTGCTCAAGAAGTAAAAATTGATGGCTACATTCGAGAGATGCAAGACATTTATGATGGAGAGTATTCCAATGCAAATATTGTGATACGACCTTCACTTTTACAAATGGAACATACGGATGGATTGAATTATTTCAATTTTGGAATCAGTCGTGCGGATAATTTTTTACAAAAATTTGATTGGGCAAAAAATAAAATTGAATTACAAATTATCGAAGGTTTTGAAACTGGTCCATTGATCCCTCGATCAGATATTACTTTGCTTCGACAAGATGATATTAATGTTTATCACTTTGCTGGTTGGGGAGCTTCGCTAAAAACGGGTTTACATTTAACGCTTTTTAAACACTATTTTATTCATACCGAAATCAAAGGTGGGTACATTAATTTATTCGATGTGTTGACTTCTTCGGTTGGAAATAATAAGGCGAAGCAGGATTTTTTCTTCATGCAAACGACATTTCAATTTGGAGGAATTTTCTACTTTAAAAAATAATCAGAGATGGGAATATGAATATTCCCATCTCTGACTATTTTTCTTTTACTTCCGATTCAACCACCATCCTAACCATGAACCAACCAATCCCCATGCAACAATTGCATCTATCAAATATCCCGTACTATCAGTTTCCATCCAAACTTGATGTAAATAAGAAATCGTCAAATAACCAATCACTCCAACTCCCAAAGAGGCTAAGAGACTAGTCATAAAATCATTTTCTCTAAACTTCATTAAAATCCAAACTAGTAAAAAAGCAGATAACAAATCCAACAAAAAACCCCGCATCATATTCATCCCCATATTCACTTCAAAGGCATTGTGATAAGATACCGTAGCCCATGGCTGTCCCGTCATGGATTCTCGTAATTTCACTTCATCATCCATAGATGCACCATCAGGAACCATAGGAATCATGTAATGCCCATCTTCCAGATCAAGCTGACTCAACGTCTGCATTATTTGATCTTGCTTAGGGGTATATTGCATTTCTGATTGATGAAGTTTTAGCACATTCCACGAAATGAATTGCCAAATAAACAGGATAAGACCTGCTACCAAAGTACCAACTAATTGTTTGTTCATAATGTTGATTTTTAAGTTAAAAAATTCGTTTTGCTTTGTTTCGTTGAAGAGGAGAGAGAAAGTAGATAGGAATATTTGTTGAAACTAAATTAATAATTTTTTTAATAAAAAAAGAAAAAGCCCCTTCAGAAATTCCGAAGAGGCTAGGTATAGTTTTATATTCTAGTTAAAAGAGAGTTTTAGAAATTGTAAATATAACCCGCTGCAAATCGGTGATAGTTCACAGATAAATCTTTTACATCTGCATTAAAAACTGGTTCTTCTGGCCCTTTTCCATTTACATTAAAGCTATAAGATAAATTGAATCCATTAATGTTAACACCTAGTTCAACACTTGCTCCAAGTCCCCATCGTTTGGCTCCAGCTAAAGTAACATTTCCATCTGCATCTGTAGCATCTGGTTCCGCTACTTGAGCAGCACCTACTCCTGCAGCTACATATGGTCGTACTGTTCCTGTTGTAAATCGGTACCAACCTTTTGCTTGAATTGATTGTAAGCCAAAAATTTGAGCTCCAAATATTCCACTTGAAATATCTACTCCTGCTGAATCTTTTTCAATTCCAACAGTAAGTGCTCTTCCATATTCAAGACCTACTCCTAAATTGTCAGTCAATTGATATCCACCAAGAATATTATATGAAAGACCACCTTTTGCAACATCTGAGAAATCACCAATTGGCTTTGCATATGCAATATTCGCTCCTCCAAAAAGTTTTTCTATGTTGAATTGAGCTTGAGAAGAAGTGAAAAAGAAAGCTAACATAGCTACTGATAAGATTAATTTTTTCATGTTTTAATTTTTAATGTTTTTTATAAATTTTATGAATTCAAACCGTTCATTTGATATCATATGAAGCAACATGAAAAAAGGTAAATGGGAAAGAGAAGTTTTTTTGAAAAAAAGGAAGGGACAAAATAAGAAATCGAAGAAGGTGTATATTAAAAAAAGGTTGGAGAAGTTTCATCTTACTTCTCCAACCTTTTTTCTTAAACCAAGATTCGATATTCTAGAACTAAAAGATCTATCTAACAAAAAATCCAATCGTGAAATTTATCAACACTTTGCCTTGATTAGGCTTGGCTACGGAGAGGTTTAAGTTAAAACTTTCTACATATGGAATTAAATAAACTCCTCCTCCATAGGCAAAATGAATAGAGTCTGAATCTTCATCCGCTACCCAAACTCTACCTGCATCAAATAATCCATACACTCCATATCGCAACGGTAGAACTCGAGTAAGAATAGTTCCAAAATGAAATCGCAAATCAGAATTCACAAAGGCAGCAGACTCTCCACCAAATCTATTATTTCTAAAACCTCTTAAATTATCTCGCTGCCCTAAATAACTTTTGTAGAAAAAAGGTGTCTCTCCATAACTTCTCACATATCCAGTTCGAATGCCTAAAGTGGTAGGGATTTTTATTCCTGCAGAATAATAAAATAATGCCTCGGCCGAAATACGTCCGCCGAATTCTGAGTCATTCTTTGAATTGAAAAAAGAAAAATTATTTACTTTTAGTTGAGCTCCTTTTGTTGGAAAAGCAGTATCATCTCGCAAGTCTAAATTAAAATCTACTTCAGGTCCTAGTAAATTTGACTCACCAAAACCTGAAGGATTCTCATCTTCATAAATCGAAATATCTAACTGATTTCGTGAACTGATTTCGACTTTTTGAAATTCATATTTTCCTAAAATTTTAAGTTGAGACTTTCCCCAAAATGTTCTCAGCAGACCTAACTCAGTCGAAAAGTTAGAAGTCAAGTTGGTATAATAATCCTCCCTAAAAAGTGCTCGGTCAAATTCCGTATTATTTCCCAAACCGTAAAAAAATCTTAAATTTCGATCAGGTCTTGCAGCATTTAAATTAAAAATCAGATCCCATTTTTTAATGACTTCTCTAAATTGAGTATTGAAATTTAAACTATAATTTTTCTCGGTGGATCCAAGTGCAACTAAAGAATATTTTATTCCAAAATCTGGCTTCCCAAATCGTTGCCAACTCTTCCCAGTCGAAAATCCGAATCCCCAACCATTATCTACATTATAACTCGCCATCGGAATCAGGTAAGCATAATCATCTTCGTAAAAATCTTCTGCTTCAAAATGAATTTCTCGTACTTGATTACTATATTTTGTTGGGGAGCCTACAATCACCGTATCTTTTTGATTAAAATCATAAATCAAAGTTCGATTATCATATTTTTCTACCTTTGATTTATCAACAATAAAGTCTTTACCATCTCCTCCGATAATCCTAACTTTGATTGACGATTTTGACTTTCCCCCTAAATAAAATTCATCGCCTTTTTCCAAACCAAAAAGATTAATCTCTTGCGTTTCTGAAGCTAAAAAAATACGCTTAAAAAGTAGTTGCCCTCGCTCTCCTTTCTTTTTTCTTTTAAAAACTCGAACCTCCACATTATCATCCTGTCGTCGAAAAACTTCAAAAATTTCTCGTTTGTTAGTACCTACGATGGTAATTTTTTTTGCCAAAAGTTTGTAGTAATCTTTCACGGCATCCTTCAAAGTTTCTCTTCGAATTTTAAGTAACCTAGAGATTTCAGGAGCACTCAAATCATACACTTCATGAGGTAATTGCAACAATGCTTTTTCAATAACTTCATCAGTCATCAAGGCTATAAATTGATCTGTTGCTGCCATCCATTTTTCATAATCGTAATCTCTTGCAAGGAGACGATCCATATTTCTGGCTTTAAAATTCAAGCTCTTGACACTCCGGTAACTCTCTCGAAATCGGCCTCTATCTTTTACAAATAATTCCCAATCCAATAGTTGATACAACCCTTGAAATAGGCTAAATGCTTTGTCTCTATCTTTTGGAAATGGCGTGTAAGTAATTCCTTTTCCATTATCATAACCGAGCCATTTCCAATTGTCTTGATGCCGGTCCCAATCTGAAATCCACATATCTAACAAGCGAGCCATCACGTATTTATCCGAATGAAAAACGTTGTCATTATCACCCAATAACTTTCGATACATCTTGAACGTACTCGAAACTTTATCAGCATCTTGAAAGGCTTTCTGTCCTTTCTTTTTGCCTTTTGGTTTGATTTCTAAAAACCCCAATTTACCTGCAAACTCTTTTCTGTACTTTCCTAATTTAGGATGATCGGGCATCAAAAATAACTTCGGTTGCGAATGTGGCAACTCCAACTCATCCATGAAATAACTAACCACCAACGAACCATAAGGATGTTGATGTGCAGTAAAATCTTCCATGACATCACCATACAACGTTTTCCTCAGTTCTCTATCCAATTTTTTATTGGGATCTTTTGCTATGGAACGAAATGCAAATCTTTGCCCATCTCCAGATTGAAATTTGAGTGAAATAGTCTGTGCTCCTCCTCCTTTTTCAGTTGGAGTCAAACCTCCATAGAGTGTATCTAAATTCAGATATGGAATATTATCTAACTCTTTTCCCCAAGTAGTTCGATAGTGTTTTCCTAAAAAAAATTGTTTAGTCTTCCCTGCATTAAATTGTGAATCAGCAATGGCCTTTCCAAATTTAGGAATCTTAGTTATTGATTTATTTTCTTCCTCAGGGCAAGGATTATATTTCTTATTGATTGGTCGAAAGGATTCAGCCAATTGAATATCGCAAGGACTTTGAAAAAGGATTTGCTCGTAAGTATTTTTAAAAGTTCCATCGGACTGAGTACTCCATACTTTCATCCTAACATCTCCGTTTTTAGAAAATTCTAAATGTACCATTCCAGGTTTTGATTGTCGAAATTGCGAGTACCTACTTTTGCTAGTTCTCTTTACTTGATCTATTGCTCCACTATTGATATGGTAGCTTCCATCTTTGTAATTCAACTGTAAATCATACTCATGCCCCGAGGTGTATATAATTGGAGGAAATCGCTCTAAGCGTTTTAATAATTCATTGGAAAAATGAACTAAGTCAGCTTGTGTTAAATCTCGTTTGGTTCCCACGCTTTGATGATAACCTGCAATAAATGCCCCTAACACAGGTGGGGAAAAGTGTTGTTTCGTTAATCCGTATCCAGCATATTGTCCAAATGAAAGCACAGGATGATGAGCTGCTAAAATTACATTTCGGTTTTCGGCATCATTCATCGCACCTTCCAATTCGTCCCAAAATTCTACTTCATTAAATGCTGGACAATCTAAATCTTCCTCTTCTGGTTTTTTAAAACGATGTACCAACCATTGAGTATTGATCGTAATTATTCTAAGAAAATCACCCACATCTATTATTTCTGGACCAAGGCACCCTTCGCTTGGAGTAACTTGTATTTTTTCTTTATCGAAATATTTCTCGAGCGTTTTAACTTTTTTCAAACCTTTCTTTCCTCCATCATCCCATTCTTTATCACCTGGAATAAAAACTGATTGTTCGGCAGAACTCATCAAATCTAAAATGTTTAAAATTTTCGCTGCCTCGCCTTTTTTCAGTTTTTTATCTATTCCATTTTGAGCGATAATATCTCCTAGAAAAAGAATCGTAGATTCTCCTTCTTGATCATTTACCAGTTCTTTTAAGTTGGAAAAGAGAGGTGAGTTAGGTTTTACATTTTCAAGATTACTCAACAAAAAGACATTTTCTTTTTCTGAACCAGTATTCGGTAAATCTCTTTTTTGACTGAATGATACATTCGAAAATAACAATATACTTACAAAAGTGTACAATGTGATTTCATGAAAAAAAGGAAGTATATTTTTAAGCATTAGGATTGAGGTAGATATTTTTAAAACAAATCATTTTTTTATTTTTCAAAATAGCTTCAATGTAAAAAAAATATTTCCTATTAATCATTCTTCCCTCTAAAAACAGACGAGTTATCTATTTTATCGGACAAAAAAAAGCCCTTTCGAATTTCTTCAAAAGGGCTAATTAATAACTATTGTTCGGTTTGTTATTAATTATTTTTTCAACAAGTCTCTAATTTCTGCTAATAGATCTTCTTGAGATGGCCCAGCAGGTGCAGCAGGTGCCGGTGGAGTTTTTGTTTTGTTATATGATTTTACAATCATAAATAAAACGAACCCAACTGTAATCAAAGAGATAATGCTATTAATCCACTTTCCATATTTAATGCTATTCGCTGGTTTCACTACTTCACCATTCTCCATAACTGCAGGTGATAATTCGTAAACTAAATCTGCAAAATCCATCCCTCCTGAAAAGTGTCCTACTATAGGCATCATAATATCCGACACAAATCCATTCACTACTAATCCTACTGCTCCTGCTAAAATTACAGCAACAGCTAAATCAATGACGTTCCCCGTCATGATAAAATCTTTAAATTCTTTAAACATGATTATTATGTTTTGTTTGTTATAAAATATTAAATGCTATTAAATACTTAGCACCCTAACTATGACGAATATAATTAATAATGTCACATTTTTCAAGAAAGGAGTCAGATGTAAGATAGATCCCTGCCCCCTTTTCCAAAAAAAAGCCACTCAAGATTTTACTCTTGAGTGGCTTTCGTAATTTATTTTTCTAAAAAAGCTTAAGCGTTAGCCGCTTGCTCTTCTCTAATTTTATTTAAAGCAGAACCTGCTCTCACCCAATCAATTTGAGCTTGATTATAGGTGTGTGCAACTTCAAATGAATCTTCCGTTCCATCAGCATGACTCAACACAACTGTCAAGTTTTTGCCTGGAGCGAAACTGTCAAAACCTTTGATTGCAACTTTATCATCTTGACGAACTAAATTATAAGAGTCTTTGTCAACAAAAGTCAACGCTAACATTCCTTGTTTCTTCAAGTTCGTCTCGTGGATACGTGCAAATGATTTTACAATCACCGCATGAACACCCAAGAATCTTGGCTCCATCGCAGCATGCTCACGTGAAGATCCTTCTCCTAAGTTTTCTTCTCCAAATACAACAGAACCAATGCCATTGTCTCTGTAGTAACGACCCAAATCTGGAACTGCACCATACTCCCCAGTCTCCGCATTCAAAACATTATTAGCTTGATCATTGAAAGCATTAATTGCTCCGATGTAACAGTTGTTAGAAATATTTTCTAAGTGTCCACGGAATTTCAACCATGGGCCGGCCATAGAAATATGATCAGTTGTACATTTTCCTTTCGCTTTAATTAAGATTCTCATTCCCTCCAATTGCTTTGCAGTAATCGGTACGAAAGGAGTCAATAATTGAATACGATTAGATTTTGGACTAACTTTTACTTTTACATTTTTAGCACTTCTTGGAGGTTTGATATATCCCATATCTTCCACATCAAATCCATTTGGAGGTAATTCAACTCCTGTAGGTGGATCCAATTTTACTTGTTCTCCATCTGCATTAGTCAATGTATCCGTCAATGGATTAAATCTCAAATCACCTGCGATTGCCATGGCAGTTACTATCTCAGGAGAAGCAACGAATCCATGTGTATTTGGATTTCCATCATTACGCTTCGCAAAGTTTCTGTTGAAGGAAGTGATGATTGAATTTTTACGATCAGGATCATCTGTATGTCTTGCCCATTGTCCGATACATGGTCCACATGCATTGGCTAAAACAACACCACCCATTTTTTCAAAAGTATCTAAAATACCATCACGTTCTACTGTGAATCGAATCATCTCTGATCCAGGCGTGATTGTAAATTCAGACTTTGCTTTTAATTTTTTATCAACTGCTTGTTGAGCTAAAGAAGCTGCTCTGTCCAAATCTTCATAAGAAGAATTTGTACATGAACCGATCAAACCTACTTCCAATTTTGCAGGGTAACCATTTTTCTCAACTGCTTTCGCAAATTTAGAAATAGGGTAAGCTAAATCTGGCGTATAAGGTCCATTGATATGTGGTTCTAATTTTGACAAGTTGATTGTGATTACTTGGTCAAAATAATTTTTAGGATCCTTATAAACTTCAGGATCACCTGTCAAATCTTTTTTCACTCTGTTAGCCAATCTTGCAACGCTCGCTCGGTTGGTTGCTCGAAGATATCTGTCCATTGATTTGTCGTAACCAAAATTAGAAGTTGTTGCTCCAATCTCAGCCCCCATATTACAGATAGTTCCTTTTCCAGTACAAGACAAATTCTTAGCACCTGACCCGAAATATTCTACGATGTAACCAGTTCCACCTTTTGCTCCGATGATACCTGCTACTTTAAGAATAACATCTTTGGAAGAAGTCCACCCACTTAATTTTCCTGTTAATTTTACTCCAATGATTTTTGGCATTTTTAATTCCCAAGCCATTCCTGCCATCACGTCTACTGCGTCAGCACCTCCAACTCCGATCGCTACCATTCCTAATCCACCTGCATTTACGGTGTGTGAATCAGTTCCAATCATCATACCTCCAGGGAAAGCATAATTTTCTAAAACTGTTTGGTGAATAATTCCAGCACCTGGTTTCCAAAAACCAATTCCATATTTCTTAGAAACTGTTTGAAGGAAATTATATACCTCTGAATTTACATCTAAGGCAGTTACCATATCTTTTTCAGAACCATCTTTTGCTTGGATCAAGTGATCACAATGTACCGTTGAAGGTACAGCAGTTTGCTCTTTTCCGGCCATCATGAATTGCAACAAAGCCATCTGAGCCGTTGCATCTTGCATCGCTACTCGGTCAGGTTGAAACATTACATAATCTTTTCCACGAGTATATTCTTGAAGTGGAGATTCAGCATGAAGGTGTGAGTAAAGGATTTTTTCAGTAAGGCTCATCGGGCGGTTGAGCACTTTTCTAGCTGCTGCTACTCTCTCTGAGAAACTCTCAAAGTGAGCTTTCAACATGTCCTTGTCAAATACTTTATTTGCCATGGTAGGTCATATTTTTATTGGTGATTTAATCGAATTTTAAACAGGTTGCAAATTTAGTTTTTTCCATGAAAAAATAAGCGAAAATTGAAAAAAGGGGCGTTTTTTAAGTAAAAAAAGCGTTTTTTCTAGAAATATAACGGTTGAGATAAGATTTGGTTGGGACATTTTCTATAAAGAAATTAAAAAATAGTCATACACCTTTTATCTAATCTTAAAAAAGAAGAATAAGTTAATTTAAACTACCTCTAATATTTCCTCAAATATTAATGTAATACATCACTCATAAATAAGTTGTATTTACTATATTTGATTATGTCCAATGAAAGTACCATAAAAATATTTATAGCTTATTCTCGAGAAGATACTTCCATATTAAATAAACTCCGAACTAATCTCAAAGTATTAGAGCGTGCCCATAATGTAAAAGTCTGGTATGACGGAGAAATAGAAGTAGGTTCTGATTGGGAAAAATCAATAAAAACTCACCTCCACACAGCTGATATTATCCTCCTTTTGATTAGTGAAAATTTCATTGCATCTGATTATTGTTATAATAATGAAATGACTGAAGCACTTTCACTTCATGATCAGGAAAAAGTGCGAACTATCCCAATAATTGCTAAAGAATGTTTATGGCAAGATACACCATTTGCTCGTTTACAAGCTTTGCCTCAAGATGGTAAACCAATAACAAGTTCAGATTGGAGTACCCCGAATCGTCCATATCTGAATGTGGTTGAACAACTACGTGCAAAAGTCAAGGATATTAGAGAAAAGAGACAGAGGATAGTAGTCGATGATACTTCCAATGCTACTTCTTTTTACACAGCCTCGAAAAGTAAAAAATTCCTTTTAGTAATTCCTTTATTATTGATCCTAATTTTGGGCGCCTGGGGAGGATCAAAACTTTGGAAAAATGACACAGCTCAAATTGATAAAGAAGTTACGGGGATCGAAACAAATACCCAACAAGATTACATTACCTTTGGTTGGCACCCCTATTGGGTTGACGATGCATATAATAATTATCGTTTTGAATTGTTAGATTATATTTCATGGTTTGCTTATGAAATTATCCCTGAGACTGGAAATTATAGTAATATCTCTGCTATTGAAAAATTGAAAACTAAGGGATTAGAGCTAATCAAAAAAGCTAAAGAAAAAAACTGCAAAGTTTTACTAACCATAACTAATAACGGACGTGAAAACACTAATCAGTTTTTACTCAATCAATCAGGTCAACAATCAGTTTTAATTGATAGTGTTTTGAACCTAGTAAAAACTTTAAATTTGGATGGAGTGGATTTGAATTTTGAAAATGTTGATCCAAAATCTGGTAAGAAAATGACAGCCTTTGTCAAAAAGCTTTCTGATGCAATAAAATTATCAAAACTTGAGTATGTTTTTTCTTTGACGCTCCCAAAAGTAAATCGAAACCATTTTGCTGATCTAGAAAGCTTAAATAGATATGTCGATCTTTTTGTTTTAAGAGGTTATGAATTTCACACAGAAAGTAGTAGTAAGGATGGGCCAATTTCACCTCTTTATGCTGGCGATGGTCAATTAAGTATTGAGGCTATGGTTAATCATTACCTTGCAAGTGATATCGACGCATCTAAGTTATTGCTTGGATTGCCTTATTATGGAGCGATTTGGACAAGCGATAATAATGAGTTGCAAAATCAGAATCGCTCTTTTATTAAATCAGCCACTTATCGACAGATTAAGTTTGCAATGCATCGAGACGAACACTCTCCTCAATATGATAGTTTAAGTGGAAGTGCTTACTATATCAAGCAACTTGAAAGTGGTAAATTTGAAAAAACATGGTTTGAAGATGAAAACACTATCAATAACAAACTCCAATGGGTTATTAATAAAGGATTGGGAGGAGTGGGCATTTGGGCTTTAGGTTATGATGAAGGCTATTCCGAATTATGGGATGTTTATGAAAATACAAAAAAGAAAAAAGAGGCGATTGAATAATTTTGAAAAGTGATTGAACCTGTCCTTACAAAACAAAAAAAGAACCACAATGAATTTTCAAAGTGATTCTTTTTGTTTTTTGAAAAAGTCAAAAAAACTATATCTAACTATTGTTTTCGTTTTTCTAAAGGGCCTTCCCACAAAACTTGATCTATCATCCACTTATCTCCATTTTTGGTAAGCAGGATATAATCTACTCCCCACCAAGCAGTAACTTTTGCGGCAGCAATATGATTCATGATATCTAATACTTCCACTTTTTTTGGTGCGCTGTCTTTAGCAAACTTTTTCTTTTCCAATACATTTCTAGAATAAGCAACTGCTTCTTTAAAAGTCATTTGACCTTGTGATTCATACTCTTTGGTGTCTTTATTTTTCCAATAACCAAATTTGTATAACGTAGGTTTAAGAGTGCTAATAATTTTTGAAGTATCACCTTCTAAAAACCTTCTAAATAATTTAGGCAAGCTCTTTCTACTTGCTTAGTATTATCATCTTGAGCTTGTAATTGAATTCCTATAAAGGAAACTAAAATGAGTAAGATTAATTTTTTCATGTGCTTTTATTTTTAAGGACAATTATTAAAGATAAAAAGATGCAAGGTTCATATTTTGATAACTAAATAGTTTTTATTCGCGAAACTTCTCGGCCATCCTAAATCTTTCAAAAAGTGTATTACAATTATAAATAATAAAACTACGGTGACTAATTTCATCATTAATTGAAAACTCTATTTATCCATTTATCATTATAATCAAATCATTCCTTCACAAATCGAATTAATCCCACATCTTTCCCATTCGATAATTTGACAAAATAAATTCCTTGATCTAAACTCCCAATATTCAACCCTTCTTGTAACAAAACATTTACATCTTCTATTTCATCTTGAATCACAACCTGTCCAATCGAATTTACAATTTGTAATTCCCACTTTTCATCAGTCGGTAATTCTCCTTTTAAATAAATAAAATCAGCAGTCGGATTTGGGAAAATTTCCAACGTCAAATTAGGAATTAATTCTTTGGTTGAAGTTGGATTAAAATTAGGATCAAGAATAATATTCTCATCTCCTTCCTGATAATTTGCAAAAATAAAATAACATAAAAACATTTCATCCAAAGTCGTCCAACCACTTGTCGCAGTTTGAGGAGGACTAAAAGGATTATCATGATTCGCAGAAGTATTGTCATAATCACCTTCACTATTTAAAGTAGAACCCGCAGGTATTTTTTGAATCTGTTGGTAGGTATAATACTTTTGCCAATGAAAGTCCCATTGCGGAATATCAATTAATCGTATCGTATCTCCTTGTGGAGTCTCTGCCCAAACCTTATATGATTTCCCCAAAAAATGCATGTGTGGACAAATCGAAATCAACGACATATCATTTTGCAAGGGCGCTGATCTTTGATGAAAAGTAACTACCTCATTCGCAGGAATCACTAATGGACCATCCAATAAAACTGGAGCCGAATCGGTCAACAACCAACCCACATTTACAGGTCGAACGGTCTGAGGATTTTTTACAAATTGCAAATTCATGTAGGTCGAATCTGTCAATCCAATTCCTCCTGGGCCATAATGAATTTCTATGACCAAGTCTGTTCCAGGCGGAATTTCAATTCCCCAATTATCAGGATATTCTGCGACGTTTCCTCCTGGTTGCCAAGCATTGATATAATAACTATTGGTAGGTGTTCCAGTATTCCAATTAAATCCGGGAAGCGGATCTTGTGCATCCAGCGCTTTGGAATTTCCAGTATAATCCAAAAACAAATCAGCATGATGCACCACCGATTCTAGTCCTGCGAAAACTTCTAATTTGCTAATGTAAACGGATTCTGAAAAATCAGTTTCGATGACAAACCATCGATATTCATCTGTATTCGTTTGCAAGGTGTAAGGTTCAATCGCTACCACATGATCAATCGTGTCCAAGAGCGAACCGCTAGCTAAAAAAACAGGCGGCGTAGGCACTTCATCAGGATCTCCAATTGGTGTACCATCAGAAACCCATTGATGAATCAACGCAATTTCTTCATCACTCAAATATGTCTCATTTGCAAAGTGCCGATAGTCTGGATCAGCCAGCCAAGGCGGCATTTCTCTAAATTCTATTGCATGATGAATCTCCCATTTATAATCAACGGCATCCTGATAAGACATCAAAGAAAAAGGTGCAATTCCTCCATCATGATGACAAGAGGAGCAATTATCATAAATCAACTCTCCCACATTATAACTCCAAGAAGGTGCTTGGCTATTTGTTTTTTTTGAAAAAAATAACAATACAAATACGAGAGCAAAAAGGAAATTAAATTTAGACATGATAATTCGTTTTGTTTTGTAGATGCTTTTTTAAAAATAAGAAAATCTTTTGACAGTATTTCTTTTCTCCAAATTTCAAAAACGCCAAGGTCTTCTCATTAAAAGATAAAACATATTATTGATTATAATCACCATGTATTACTTTTTCTTTTGTCCAATGAATATTAAATTCGCATAAAATAAATTAAAACCACTCAATAGATTTCATCTATCGAATGATAATTTAATTCGATAAAATTTATAGCAAATTTAAAGCTATATTTGCGTATAAAAATAAAATTGATCACCTAATAGAAAACGTAAAATAATTATGAGTAAATCAAATGGTACTGATGCAAGTAAATGCCCTTTCATGGGTGGCTCGTTAAACAGTAGCGCAGGCGGTGGAACTAGAAACCGCGACTGGTGGCCGAACCAGTTAAAACTGAATATCCTTCGTCAAAATTCTGCAATGTCTAATCCAATGGATCCAGACTTCAACTATGCAGAAGAATTTAAATCACTTGATTTAGCAAAGGTAAAAAAAGAGTTGTACGACTTGATGACAGACTCCCAAGATTGGTGGCCTGCGGACTATGGTCACTACGGACCATTCTTCATTCGAATGGCTTGGCATAGTGCGGGTACTTACCGAATCCAAGATGGAAGAGGAGGAGGAGGAACTGGAATGCAGCGTTTTGCTCCATTGAACAGTTGGCCTGATAATGGAAATTTGGACAAAGCTCGATTACTACTTTGGCCAATCAAGCAGAAATATGGAAAGAAAATTTCATGGGCAGATTTAATGATTCTTGCCGGTAACTGTGCGATCGAATCTATGGGATTACCAACTTACGGTTTTGCTGGAGGACGTGAAGATCTTTGGGAACCAGAAGAAGATACTTATTGGGGATCTGAAAATGAATGGATGGGCGATGATAAAAGATATGCAGCGTCAACTAAAAAAGAAAGAATTTTAGAAAATCCATTAGGCGCTGTTCACATGGGATTAATCTATGTGAATCCAGAAGGTCCAGGAGGAAAACCTGACCCAAAAGCTTCGGCATATGATATTCGAGAAACGTTTGGTAGAATGGCGATGAACGATGAAGAAACGGTTGCACTTGTCGCAGGTGGTCATACTTTTGGAAAAGCGCATGGTGCTGCTGATCCTGAAAAATATGTAGGGCGAGAACCTGCAGGTGCAAGTATCGAAGAGCAAAGTACAGGTTGGAAAAATAGTTTTGGAACGGGGGTTTTAGATGATACCATCACAAGTGGAATCGAAGGTGCTTGGACTCCTAATCCAACTCAATGGGATCATGACTATTTTGATGTATTGTTAAATTATGATTGGGAATTAACTAAAAGCCCAGCAGGTGCTCACCAATGGACGCCAACTAAGGCATCAAAAGCAAGACAAGC
>CAJQQY010000212.1 GCA_905480595.1 uncultured Saprospiraceae bacterium
TCGTTCATTTTTTCATTTTTCAAAAAATCATTCAAATCATATTTTTCGATAGCAGTAATTCCTTTTTGGATAGCACTTTGATAATTGGGAGGAAGCTGTTGAATGAGGCGAGTAATATCAGATTTATTAGCAATCATCTGACGTTTAGTCGCTTCATACTGCACATTGTATTTTGCAACCAAGGGATGCTCAGTTTGAGTTTGGCAAGTGAAAATAGTAAAAGAAAAAAGGAGGAGAAAAAAAAGATTTTTCATTTTTGGAAATGTATTGTTGGAAAAATTGATTGGTGAACTAGTTAATTTATTTTTCAGGTTCTAAGTTAACCCTATTAATTAATTCACCAATCAACTGTTTTTAGATCTATACATCTTGTGCATGAATCGCAGCAATTCCAACCATGTCAACAATTTGTCGAACACTTGCTCCCATCTGCAAAATATGAATTGGTTTTTTTAGACCTAATAAAACTGGCCCCATCAATCCAATATCCGATGCTTTGCTCAATAGATTATAAGCAATATTCGCAGAAGAAAGGTTTGGAAAAATTAATGTATTCGCTCGATGCCCAGCCAATTTCGAAAATGGGTAGAACTTTCTTAGCTTTTCAGGATCAAGAGCAAGATGTGCTTGCATCTCTCCATCGACGATCCAATCTGGATGTTTTTGATGAACAATCTGGGTAGCCTTTCGCATTAAAACAGCAGACTCTCCATTCGGAACAGATCCAAAATTTGAATAGGTTACCAAAGCAATTTTTGGTTCAATATTATATCGACGAACTTCCGCTGCCACCAATTCAGTTATTGCTGCAATATCTTCGGCATTCAAGTCATGATTAATCGTAGTATCCCCTAAAAATAATGGCCCATTTTTAGTCATTAAAATATGAACACTCGCCACTTTAGGGACTCCATCTTTTGGGCCAATTATTTGTAAAGCAGGTCGAACTGTATTTGGATATCTTTTCGTTAAACCTCCAATCATTGCATCTGCACTTCCCGTTTCGACCATCATCGTTCCATAATAATTATTTGTCCTCATTATTTCCCGAGCCTCGTTTGCAGTAATACCTTTTCGTTTTCGTTTTTCAAAAAACAAATGTGAATACACCTCAAAATTTTTCACTTCTTGATTGTCCTCTGGACTTTTAGGATCAATCATTTTTACGTTAGGTAACTCAATTTCATATTCTTCTAGTAACTTTTGAATGATTTCTTTTTTTCCTAAAAGAATGGGTTGAGCAATTTTTTCCTCGACTACAACTCTTGCTGCTTTAAGCACAGAGATATTTTCGGCATCGGCAAAAACCACTTTTTTAAGATCTTGTTTTGCTTTATTCTCGATAATTTTAGAAAGTGCATTATCATTACCTAATCGACTCGCTAATTCCGTTTCATATGCTACCCAATCGGTAATTGGATTTTTAGCAACACCAGAATCCATGGCTGCTCGGGCAACTGCTGGAGCAACTGTTGTAATCAATCTAGGATCAACTGGTTTCGGAATAATGTAGTTTCTTCCAAATTTCAAATTAGTATTTCCATAGGCAAGATTAACGATATCTGGAACTGGTTTTTTGGCCAATCCTGCCAAAGCGTAAACTGCTGCCAATTTCATTTCCTCATTAATTTCCGATGCTCTAACATCCAATGCTCCTCTAAAAATAAATGGGAAACCTAAAACATTATTTACTTGATTAGGATAATCAGACCGACCTGTAGCCATGATACAATCTTCGCGTGCAGAAGTTGCATCTTCATAACTGATTTCAGGAGTTGGATTTGCCATGGCAAAAATGACACAATCTTTAGCCATTTTTTTCACCATATCTTTACTCAAAATATTTCCTCTCGACAATCCTATAAACACATCTGCTCCATCTAATATATCTGCCAATGAAGTATCCATTGGCATATTATTATTAATAAATTCTGGTTTTTTCCCATTCAAATTATTACGGTCTCCGTGAATCAAACCTTTACTATCATACATGAAAATATTTTCCTTTTTTGCTCCTAAGGAAACATAAATCCGAGTACATGAAATGGCTGATGCTCCTGCCCCATTCACCACAATTTTCACTTTAGAAATATCTTTTCCAACAATCTCTAAAGCATTCAACAATGCAGCTCCACTAATGATTGCCGTCCCATGCTGATCATCGTGCATGACTGGAATATTCAATTCTTTTTTCAGCCGCTCTTCAATTTCAAAACAAGCAGGTGCTGAAATATCTTCTAAGTTTACTCCACCAAATGTTGGCTCTAAAATTTTAACTGTTCGTACAAATTCATCCACATCTTTAGTGTCCAATTCCAAGTCGAAACAATCAATATCAGCATATATTTTAAATAATAATCCTTTTCCTTCCATCACGGGTTTACTTGCTGCAGGGCCAATATCCCCAAGCCCAAGCACCGCTGTTCCATTACTGATGACAGCAACTAAGTTACCTTTAGCTGTATATTTATAAACATCACTTGGATTTTTTTCAATTTCCAAACAAGGTTCTGCCACTCCTGGTGAATATGCCAATGACAAATCTCTTTGATTAGCTGTAGCCTTAGTTGGGATAACTTCTATTTTCCCAGGACGACCTTCTACGTGGTATCTTAACGCATCTTCTTTTAGTGATTTCTTATCCATATTTGATTCATTTTTTAAGGGCGCAAATATACACTTACCTTTAGAAATAAAAAGTCCTTTAAGAGTTGATTTAGATTATTTTATAAATGGAATTTTGTTAAGATCGCTTCGCTGTCAGCGAAGCGATCTTAACCTGAAATTTCTACGAAAATAAAACTGGAATAAACAAATAAGTAATTCCAACCAAAAGCATGATCGAAATAATATTCAACACAATACCTACTTTCGCCATTTCAAAAACTTTAATGTGTCCACTTGCAAAAACTATTGCATTCGGTGGAGTCGCCATTGGCAACATAAATGCACAACTTGCTGCCAAAGTAACTGGAATGACGACTTGTAAAACTGGAACATTTAATCCGATAGCAATTCCTGCGACTACAGGTACAAAAATATTTACCAGCGCCACATTACTCATCAACTCTGTCATAAACAACATCACAAATATCAATAAGGTTGTGATTATGAAAATGCTTAAACCTTCTTGCTGAGCAATAGTATTTCCAATCAGATCAATTAATCCTGCTGTTTTCAAACCACCTGCCAATGCCAAACCTCCTCCAAATAAGATTAAAATCCCCCAAGGTAAACTCGATGTATCTTTCCAGTCTAAGGTAAATTTTCCATTTTTCAAATCAAGCGGAAAAACGAATAATGCCAATGCACCTAACATACTAATTCCTGTATCTGTAATTTGTGGAAAATAAACTTCCAACTTGCTGCGAATCATCCATAAAAATGCGGTAGTTAAAAATATTACTAAAACAACTTTTTCTGAATGGCTCACTTTCCCCAATTTTTTCAATTCAGCATCAATGATATTACCCGATGATTTTAGTTGACCTAAATTATTTGGATAAAAAACTTTTACAATAAAAAAGTAAGCTATAAATAATAAGGTGATCGCAAATGGAACGCCCATTTTCATCCAATTAAAAAAACCAATATCAATATCATATTGATCTTTCATCACGCCAACCATGACCATATTAGGAGGAGTTCCCACGATGGTTGCCATTCCTCCAATATTAGCAGAAAAAGCAATTCCTAACATAATACTCAATGCGAAATTTTGATCATTTTTGGTGAAACCATCTTCGTCATTGATTAATAATTTTATTACAGAAAGTGCAATCGGCAACATCACAACCGTACTTGCTGTATTGCTAATCCACATACTCATCAATGCTGTAGCTAACATAAAACCAAGTACTACACCATCAGCATTTGTTCCTGTCAATTTTAAAATGGAAAGTGCAATCCTTCGATGCAAATTCACTTTCTCTAAAGCCAAAGCAATGATAAATCCTCCAAAAAAAAGAAAGACAATCGGATGCGCATAACTTTTTGCTACTTCGGCAATTGGCATAATATCCACCAATGGAAATATGGTTAAGGGAATTAATGCGGTAACAGAAATCGAAACAGCCTCTGTCACCCACCAGCAAATCATCCATGCAGCAACTGCGATCACGTGATGTGCAATTGGGTTGATAATTTCTTCAGGATAAAAAAGAATAATTAAAAAAAGAATTGGCCCAAGGAGGAAACCTACCTTTTTATAAGTTGGGTAGTTTTTCATTTTTCGAAGATATGTTTTTATTACGTACGTATAGGCAAGGGTTGTATTATCTCTATCCTAAAACCTAAAAAGCAATTTATTAATCATTCAATATTCGGAATAGTCAAAGTTACTCTTGTACCACAATCTTCCAACATAACATTTACATCTTCCGTTTTAATCTCTAATTCTATTTCCCCTGAAGCCTTAAAAGTAGCTAATCGTTCCTCAATAATTTGTGTCCCTCGAGACTTGTATTTCTTCAATGATTGAGCTCTCAGCTCGCCTGCTCTTTTGCGCCCTACTCCATCGTCTTCAATGACACAAATAAATGTATCATTTTCCTCTTCAAAAATCATTTTGACAGTCAAGAGTCCATGCGTTTTTTTATGGCGCAATCCATGGTTGATAGCATTCTCTACAAACGGTTGAAGTAGTAAAGATGGAATTTCAACCATTACCAAATCTAATGATTCATCAATTTCATAAATGACTTCAAATTTATTATCGAAACGCATTTGCTCTAACGTTATATATAATTTTATCAATTCTAATTCATCCTCCAAGGACACATATTTATTTTTGGAAGACTCTAAAAACAATCGCATCAACCGAGCAAAATCTGCCAAATAATTAATCGCTAATCTTGACTCATTATTTTTGATATAATACTGTATTGCCCCCAAAGCATTGAACATAAAATGAGGGTTCAATTGTAACCGAAGTGTTTTTAATTCTAATTCCAAAAATTTTCTTTGAATCTCTTTTCGTTCAATTTCTTCTTGTTTAATTTTCTTTCGACGCTGTAATTCTTCATTAATAAATAAACCAACTATCACAGAAAGAGATAATAATCCAATTATGTAAAACCACCAAGTATGGTAAAAATAGGGTTTAACAACTATAGGAATAATCAAGTCGTCCACACTTGAATTCCCACGATCATCCATCCCTTTAATATGAAAGTTGTATTTACCTGGAGGTAACCGATAAAACTGTACGGAAGAATTACTTGTAGGCGGATTAAAGTCAGGTTCCCATTTTTCCAAATAGGTTTGAAAAGTATTGTTTTCAGGGTTGATATAATTAGGTAACATAAAGTCAAATCCAAAGGCTACAACCTCTGGCCCAATTTGTAAAGTTTTAGAAAAATCTAAATTCCCATATTGATCTTGAACATTTTCTGCACCATCTTTATAAGTGAAAAATCTAGTAATTATAGGAGCTGGATGAGTTTTCCTCACTTTCAAATCTTCTATTTTAAAAGCATCAAAACCATTTATCCCACCTAAGTAAATATTTTCCTCCTCATCTTGAAAGTGAGCCAATCGATTATATTCATAATTGCAAAATCCATCTCTTTGAGAAAAATTCCGTACGATTTTTTCCTCCAAATTCAAGTAAGTCAACCCAAAATATGTGCTTACTATATATTCGTTCTCTTTGGCTTGAAGAATTCCTGCAATATTGTTATTTGGCAAGATATTATTATTTATCTCTCGAGGTAAATTATGTTCTTTTTCAAAAGCAAATTGAGAAAACGTCTCCGTCTTTTTGTCAAATATATATATTCCTTCACCAAATGTTCCTAACCATAATTTGTCATCAGAACTCTCCAAAAGAGTGGTGATATGTTTTTGAGTTTTAGAGTTTTCATCGATGATTATTTTTTGAAATTGATTTTGTTTTACATCTAACTTAACTAACCCAGTAGATGTAGCCAACCAAACTATCCCATTTTTATCTTT
>CAJQQY010000213.1 GCA_905480595.1 uncultured Saprospiraceae bacterium
AGAAGGGAGTTCTTTTCCTGGGCGATGGTGATCACAAATGATAAAGTCAATTCCTTTTTCCTTCGCATATTTTACTTTTTCATTAGCCTTGATCCCACAGTCCATTGCGATGATAAGTGTCATTTCATTTTGCTCAGCATAATCAATTCCAGCAAACGAAACTCCGTAACCTTCCTTGTATCGATCTGGAATATAAAAATCCAAATGCGGATGATATTTTTTTAAAAAAGAAAACATCAAAGCGACAGAAGTTGTACCATCAACATCGTAGTCTCCGTAGAGTAAAACTTTTTCTTTTCGTTGAATTGCACTTGCCAATCGATTGACTGCTAAGTCCATGCCTTTCATCAAAAAAGGATCATGTAAATGTTCGAGCGAAGGGCGAAAAAATTGGTAAGCTTCGTCGTAAGTAGAGATACCTCGTTGCGCAAGCATTTGACAAAAGATAGGATTGATTTTCAAAACTTCTTGTAAATGTTGAGCTGTGGAGGAATCGTAAGAGAGTAGAGTCCAGCGTTTTTTCATAGGTTGTTTTCACGTTATGTTTTTCGAATATAGCAGTTTATTTTTTGAAATAAAAAAAAAGGAAAATTCGTTTTAACTTTTGGGCATTTATAGTAACAATTAGATGGCTTTAAAACAAACTCCTTTTATTGAAGCAAAACCTTTAAATTTAACGTAGAATATTTCAATCGATTTCATTTTTATAAAACACCTTTGATGAAGCATTTTAACGTTTTTACAAAAAAAATAATCGGATCTTTAGGTATCCTGTTATGTGCATTTTTTGTTCAAGCACAACCGAATACTCTAGTCGTTGGAAAAGTTAACAATGCAAAATTTATCAAAGAAATTGAATTGAGTTTGAACACCTTGTATCTCAATAATGGAGTTGATGTTTACACTTCTCGAATCATTGATGACAATACTTTCGCTTTTGCTATCGAGGTGAAAGAACCACAAATTGCTATTTTGAAATATGCTCGAAACAAAGGAGCGATTTATGTCCAACCAAATGATACCTTATATATAGATTGTGATGCAACTAACTTTCAATACTCATTTGAGTTTTCAGGAAAACTTGGTTCAAGCAATGCATGTTTGACTGAATATCTACGAATGAATCCTAGAGAGATGAGTATTTTTAACATGACTCAGTATCGACAAAAATTATATTGGTATCAAAATAGTCCTAAAATGGACCAAGCGATGTTGGCGATGAACCAATCTGGTTTTGAGAATCATATGAAAAAGAGGAAAGACAAATCACTTACCCATTTGGCAATGTATGATGCTAATCATCCTGGAAAACTCACTCAAGAATTCAAAGATTTTTTGAAAGCAGAAATTCAATATGATTTTGCTTACCACAGATTAATGTATGGTCATGTTTTTAAAAATAGATATAGTTTGCAAGAATCTTATTTTGATTTTCTCGAAGAAGTTCCCTTGCAAAATAGTCAGATTGGAAATGATTGGTATCGAGAATTTCTAGTAGCTTATTTCGATTACAAAAATTTAAAAAGTCCAACGGACGAACGAGCACCTTTTATTTTTCAATATGAAGAAGGGAGTAAAAAATTGGAAGGAAAGACAAAAGCATTTTTCCAATCAGAAATAATTACAAGAGCATTTCGAGCGAAAGAGCATGAAGTAATTATTGATAAATATTGGGATTACATGCGACATCAAGATTATGGAAATTTTGATTTAAAAGTAATTGGGTCTTATGAGAAGGCGATTAAATTTGCAGAAGGAACTCAAGCTCCTGATTTTGTTTTAAAAGATTTAAATAATCTAGAAATAGCTTTAAAAAATTATAGAGGGAAAGTAGTTTATCTGAATTTTTGGGCAACTTGGTGCAGACCTTGTATGAATAAAATGGAGAAGTTGAAATTAATTCAACCTGAATTAGAAAATGAAGATGTCGTTTTTATAAATGTATCCTTGGATAGGAAAGAGGAAGTATGGAAAGAGACTTTGGAAGAAAGAGAATTTAAAGGAACTCATATTTTGGCTTCTGGTGAATTAAATTCTGAGATTGCCAAGGCTTATGAAATCAAAGTGTTGCCCCGATATTTTATTATCAACAAAGGTGGTGACTTCGTCAAGAATCCAAAGTCGAATGATTTAGAAGAAGTGAAAAACACATTACTCGATTTTGCTAAGAAATAATTATCCCCATAGATAATACAAAAAATAACAAAATTATTTTTGCTGAATAAAAAGATTAAACATTCCTTATGAGAAAAATATACCTTCCTTTTTTGCTACTTTCTTTTCTTTTTGCGGCTAATTCTATAGCGCAAACTAAGCCATTAGTTCATGCGGAACAGATGCCATATTTTTCAGGTTGTGAAAAGTATAAATATAAAAAAGAAAAAAAGCGAGCTTGTTCGAATGAAAGGATAGTCTCATTTCTTGCTTTCAATGTTGAATATCCTGAGGAGGCAAAGGCTGCAGGAACGGAGGGGACGGTTTATGTTAGTTTTATAATTGACGAAGAGGGACGAGTGACGGAGCCGTCAATTATGCGAGATATTGGAAACGGATGTGGAGAAGCTGCGATTGATGTTTTGAAAAAAATGCCAAAGTGGGAACCTGGAAAAGATAAAGGTGAGATTGTTAGAGTGAAACTTAATTTACCGATTCATTTTGGGTTAAAAAGTGGTGTGAGTAATCCCTTGGAGTCTGATGATTATAAAATAACTTGGGGAACATTGAAAGGGAATAAAATTTCGGTTAAAGAATTAAAAGCGAGTTTGGATAAAATAATCATGGTTCGAGATCGATTTGGAGATCCAGTTGTTTTTGAAGAATTGAATTTTTCTTACCAACGGAAAAAGTATTTTCAGACAGCAACGAGCAATGGTGTTTTAAATAAAAAGCAAAAGAAGATTGTAAAAAAAGCAAAGGCTGGTGCTAAATTTTATATTGGAGTTGTAGTTCAGGATGGAAATAAAAAAGTGAAGGTGGGGAGAGAGTTTGAGTTGGTGGAGTAGAGTTTATGAGTTTTGATTTTAGAAAAAATAGGAGCGTGCTTTAGGAGTGCGCTCCTATTTTTTTTTGAATATCGAACACTTAACAAGGAATACCCAATGTACAATTTGGGAAAAAAAGAACCCTCTTCCACGAGGTGAGTGAAGAGGGTTCACATCCCAAAAACAGTTTGGAGAAAAATTAATTTCTCCTGCAGTCATATTATCGTGTCTGCTAAGATTCATTCTTTTGGTGCATAATTCATTGATCAAATCAATCATGAGATTACAATTGTTGAAATGATCGAATATCCAGAAGGTTGAATTGCTTTGCATTTCTCAGACACGGTTCATCAAGACTGTTTTTGGATGATTTGTGTTATAAGTCGTTACGCCAATTTATTATTCTAACAATATAATTACAAATTTAGGAGGTTGTACTTTTACAACCTAGGGTGAGTTTATTCAAGAAGTATGATTAGAAAAAATGAGAAAGTAAAATGTATAAAATAGCCCCTCAGCCATTCTTGACATAAAATCAAAAACACATAATGCTAGAGAGATCGAAGTATCTATACTTCAAAATCAATAAATTAAAACGGTCGGTTAAAAATGGGAAAAACTTTCGGTTGGGATAATTGTACTTTTTCATATACAAAAAAAGTAACGATGCAAATATATATTAAAAACCTTAAATATTTATACCTGATGAAGTATTTTTTTAGGATGATGAAAATTAATTACTTTTGCGAAAGAATAGAATTTTTTTTAAGAACTTCTAAGTAAATTTTTAATTAAAAAAATACGATGGCAGAAAATACAGAAAAAAGAACTGATGTAAATGAATTGGGAGAATTTGGTTTGATCGAACATTTGACCAAAAGATTTCCAATAAAAAATAAATCGACTATTAAGGGGATTGGAGACGATGCTGCGGTAATTGATAGTGGAAAAATGATGACTGTTGTTTCTACTGATATGTTGGTGGAGGGGATTCATTTTGATTTGATGTACACTCCACTTAAACATTTAGGTTACAAGTCAGTAATTGTAAACCTCTCGGATATTTATGCAATGAATGCTATGCCAAAACAGGTTACTATGTCTTTGGCCTTTTCCAATCGGTTTTCAGTAGAGGCATTGGAAGAGCTTTATCAAGGAGTAGAAGCTGCATGTGCACAGTATGATGTTGATTTGGTAGGAGGAGATACGACTTCTTCTCCGAGGGGATTAATTATTAGTGTTACAGCAATTGGGGAAGCAGAAAAGGATAAAATAGTTTACCGGAATACTGCGAAGGTTGGGGATTTGATGTGTGTGACTGGAGATTTGGGAGCAGCATATTTGGGACTTCAAATTTTGGAAAGAGAAAAACAAATTTATTTATCAAATCCTGGAGTTCAACCTGATTTGGAAGAGCAATCTTATTTAGTGCGTCGTCAATTAAAACCTGAAGCTCGCAGAGAAATGATTAAAGAATTCTCAAAAGCAGAATTAGTTCCTACTTCAATGATTGATATCTCGGATGGATTAGCTTCTGAGATTTTTCATCTCTGTAAAGAATCTGGAGTGGGAGCATTTGTCGAAGAGAGTGGAGTGCCGATTCATCCTGATGCAGAAATGATGGCGATAAAATTTCAAATGGATCCAATTACATGTGCTTTGAGTGGGGGAGAGGATTATGAATTACTTTTTACTATCGCTCCTGAAGATATTGAGAAGGTGAAATTTTTGCCTGGGATTTATATTATGGGAGAAATTGTGGAAGCTTCAGAAGGAATTAAGTTGCATACAAAAGGTGGAAATATTCATCCGATAAAAGCGCAGGGATGGAATCATTTTAAGGGGAATGAGTAGGAAGTTATCTCTGGTTTAATCCAAATAAAAAAGGTGCTCATCTTTATAGATAAGCACCTTTTTTGTTTTATGGAGTAAAAACTATCGTCTTCCTCTTCCTCCACGGTCATTTCGACCTCCTCTTCCTCCACGATCATTTCGACCTCCACGATCATTATCATCTTTTCTTTTTCGACGATTAGAATTACTTAACCCATCGAGAGATACATTATCGGCAATCACTAATTTTCCATCAGACATTTTGTGCAAATCTCCTTTGATAATTTCATCGCTAACAAAGTGCTCTCTATTCCAAGTTTTATAAGCCATTTTCATATAGCCACCAATCACTAAAACGAAACCATCCTTTTTGGGACCATCTTCCATTTTCAATGCTTTGTCAATTAAGATTTGAACATTATTTCCATAATGTCTGTATCTCACATTGGCAACAGGATAATTAACTGGTTCAGGAATAGTGATGTCCGTTTCAGGAGTAGGGATTTCTCCATTCGGAGGCATGACGTTGATATCGTACTCAGCAATTCGAAATACATGTTTCCATAACTTAGACATATAGTCTTCGATATTTCGATTTTGCGGATGCATCTGATGCATTAAGTCAATTACTCTTTCGACAAAAGCTTGTCTTATTTCATCACTTTCAATGGTCTTCGCATGTCGAATCAACATTTGAACATTTCTACCATATTCAGGAATAATGAGTTTGCTTTTTTCGGAGTTGTACTCCATGTTATGTGCGCTATGTGTGCCCATTTTTATACGTTTGACGTTGAACATTTGAGGTTTGACATGATGTCTTTTTGGTCAAATGTTTTTAATAATTTTATTATTCTACAGTTACGGACTTAGCTAAGTTTCGAGGTTGATCAACGTTGCAACCTCTCGCTAAAGCAATGTGGTAAGATAATAATTGTAAAGGAATAACTGATAATAAAGGAGTGAATGGTTCTTCAGTATCAGGAATCTCAATAGTGTAATCTGCAATTTTGCTGATTTCTTCGTCGCCTTCAGTTACAATTGCGATAACAATTCCTTTTCGAGCTTTGACTTCTTGGATATTACTTACAATTTTTTCGTAAGCACTTTTGTTAGTCGCGATTACAATTACTGGCATATTCTCATCAATCAAAGCGATTGGTCCATGCTTCATTTCAGCTGCAGGATATCCTTCAGCGTGAATGTATGAAATCTCTTTTAATTTAAGAGCACCTTCCAACGCAATAGGGAAGTTATAACCTCTTCCAAGATAAAGGGTATGATTGGTATTAATAAATTTCTGAGCTAATTCTTTTACTTGGTCATTGCATTTCAATGCTTCTTCTACTTTTGCAGGAATTTTTTCTAAACCTTCTAACAACTGGTTGTAGTATGATTTAGGGATTGTACCTCTTCTGTATCCCATGTAAATAGCCATCAAAGTAAGTGCAGTTACTTGGCCAGTAAATGCTTTTGTACTGGCTACTCCGATCTCCGGTCCAGCGTGAATGTATGACCCCGAATCTGTGATTCGTGAAATAGAAGATCCAACTGAATTTACAATTCCATAAATCAAAGCACCTTTTTCTTTTGCTAATTCAAGTGCTGCCATAGTGTCGGCAGTTTCCCCTGATTGAGATAATGCAATAACCACATCATCTTCATTGATGATAGGATTTCTATATCTTAGTTCAGAAGCATATTCAACTTCAACTGGAATTCTAGCTAATTCTTCAAACAAATATTCACCAATCAATGCAGCATGCCATGAGGTACCGCAAGCTGCCATAATGAATCTTTTTGCATTAAACATTCGATCTTCTACATTTTCGATTCCGCCCACCTTAATCCAACCTGCTGCTGCATTTAATCGACCACGCATACAATCTGCAATTGTACTTGGTTGTTCATAAATTTCTTTGAGCATGAAATGTTCATAATCTCCTTTTTCCAATTTCTCAATATTCATATTAAGATGTTGGATGTAAGGAGTTTGGACTTCATTGTCTATCGTTTTTATTTAAAATGTTCCATCATTGCATACTACAGCAATCTCTTCGTCATTCAAATAAACTACTTGCGAAGTATAACCAACTAAAGGTGTTGCATCAGATGCTAAGAAAAATTCATCTTGTCCGATTCCTACAACTAATGGACTTGCTTTTCGAGCAGCTACTAGTTTAGTTGGATCATTTTTATCTAAAACTACAATGGCATAAGCACCAACAACTTGTGATAAAGCGATTCTTACTGCTTCTTCTAATTCTAAACTATCTTGATCCTGAAGTGCGCCAATTAAGTGAACTAAAACTTCCGTATCTGTATCACTTGTAAAAACATGTCCATCTTTAACAAGTGCTTCTTTTATTGTTGCGTAATTTTCAATGATTCCATTATGGATAATGGTTAACCGACCATTATCAGAAGTATGAGGGTGAGCATTAACATCATTAGGCTCTCCATGAGTTGCCCATCGAGTATGACCGATACCAACATGGCCATCAACATTTTTTCCTTTGACAAAAGAAACTAAATCATTGACCTTTCCTTTCTTTTTGTAAACGTGTAAATCACCATTAAATAAGGCTACACCAGCACTATCATATCCTCGATATTCTAATCTTTTAAGCCCTTTTATGATAATTGGGTAAGCGTCTTTTTTTCCGATATAAGCTACGATTCCACACATAATAGGTTGGGGTTTTAGAGCATTTTTAATTTTTTCTTTTCGAATAAAAATTAAAAATGTTGATATAGTTAAAAAATATATATTTTTTATTGGTTAATAGTGTAAGTTACGTTTAATCTTGGAGGATAAGAAGCATGTCCAGTACCAAAAATAATTGATCGATTAGCTGATTGTGCTTTTGAAATAGTTGAAATAAAGATTTCATCACTTGATTCTAGCCCATTGATAATATCTTGCAGATGTTGAGAAATATTCATCGTATAGGTTTGAATAACCATATTGTTTTTAGTTTTTTCAACTAAGTTTCCTCCAAAAGTTGTAATTAAATTGCCACCAAGAGCAAATTGTAAGTCTGCAATAGCTATAAGATCTCCATCCTCATTTCTTTTTGATAAAAACAACTGTTCAAGGGGGTTATCATTATAAACAGCTACATCAGCTGGAAGTATTGTTGCAATAGTTAATTCTAATTGAGCTTGATTAATTATCGCATTCTTTAGCCCGTTTCCGTATGGAATTCTTAATTTTCCAAGGACACCTTGCATTCCCTGAACAAAAATGTATTGTTCTCCATCGGTTTCATCATCAAGAGTGTCAATATATGATTTCACAAATGAGTTTTCATAATCATGATTAAAACTGACCATTTGTGCTGCATCAGCATTAATTCTAAATCGATAAGATAAAGTATCTGATGTATCATCATCAGGAGTTGGAAGTGTATGGTAATACATGTAGATTCCACCTATTGGTGATGAAGATAATTTAAATGCCATCATCAATTCAGTAGGGTCAGAGTTTTCTACTACTACTTTTACTCCTTTAAGAACGTCTAATAAAGATGTGTCATTTTTATAGTAATCTATAGAAGAGGCATCTTTAAAAAGGATGTCGGTAAAGAGAGGATGATTCACATCAATTGGTAATCTTAACTGAGGAGGAAGAATAGTATCTCCATTTGTTGCAATTACAGAAAATGTAGAATCGGGCTCACTTGGGTTAACAGTCGCTGAGGTTAACAAATCTCCTGCAGCAAAATTATCATTTGAATAATAAGTTGCATTATTATCCATATCCGCATCGAGTAAATAAACAGCAACCTCTTGTTGTGAATCAGAGTTTCCAAAAAATTGATCAGGATTATACTCTAGAACGAAAACAATAGAGTCTAGTTTCGCATTTCCACCCGGAATCTTCGCAAAATTTGCAGAGTCAGGAGTTCCGGTAAGCCTCAATTGAGTATTAATTTCTGCTTCGCTTATTCCCAAAATAGGATCTTCTAATTTTCCACAAAGGTAACTTGTCAATAAATTTAGATCATCAAATGTTTGAATTGAATCATCTTCGACAGAACTTGCAAAAATAGATAAGGTATCTGTGAAAACTACATCAAGTCTATCGGAATCAAGAACATCTGCGCCAATTAGACTTGGTTCATTACACGAAGTAGTTGCAAACAAAAACATCATAAATATGCTTGTTGCAAACATGAATTGTTGAAATATCGTCTTTTTCAATGATTAATTATTTTAAGGCATCTATTCAAAAATAAATAAAATGCCAGAAGTATTCTAAAAAAAAGGTATCACTCCTCTAAACGCAAAACCAGCTTCTACCAGTTGGGTTCAATCCCATTTTAAGGTAGAAGCTGGATTTTTGGTTTCAGAATATTCTTTTATGTGAAGCCAATAGAAAGGTCTTATTCAACCTCTTGTTCCAATAAAGAATTAAAAAACTCAAGGTAAGCGGCCAAGTATTCTTCTTCGCCTTTATATTCCAAAACAGGCTTGTCTGTCTCTTCAATTAATTTTGTAGTTGCTTTTGACAATTTCTCGCTACCAGTAATTACAGCATCGGAAAAAGTAATTGCCCCTGCATGTAAATTAACATTTTTTCCACTTTTGTATGCATCTAAATCTTCAGGCTCCAAATTATTAATGGAAGCTTTGTCAAAGAAATCGTCGTTAAATGTTTTTTCTAACGAATTATCATAAAGTGAATAAACTGTTTTTGCGTTTTGGAAAATAGGCTCATTTTTGTACGCAGTTTTTAAATACAATGGTACTAAACTTGTCATCCAGCCGTGGCAATGAATAATATCCGGTGCCCAACCAAATTTCTTAACAGTTTCTAAAACACCTTTGCAGAAAAATACTGATCGATCAGCATTATCTTCAAATGGTTTACCTTTAGCATCTTCAAATACTGATTTTCTCTTGAAAAAATCATCATTATCTAAAAAGTAAACCTGCAATCTTGCTCCAGGCAAAGATGCTACCTTAATAATTAGCGGAAAGTCATCATCATCTACGATAATGTTCATTCCTGAAAGGCGAACTACTTCGTGTAGTCGATGTCTTCTTTCATTAATAGTGCCGAAACGTGGCATCAAAACTCGGATTTCAAATCCCTTCTCTTGAATATATTGTGGCAATTTTCGCGCTATTCGTGAGATTTCAGAGAGTGCCGTATATGGCTCCATCTCTTGTGTTACTATCAGAACTTTCTTCTTCTCCATAAAACTCTAAATTCATTTTTTTTAAAAAATAAAAATGATACCTTCAATGAACGGGTGTGCAAAAGTACAAAATATTCCGCATTTTTTATGATTTTTGTCCTACTCTTATTGTTAAGGACTTCTTAATTGAATCTTTCCTGACAATTTCAAAAAGTATTAGAAAACAAACAGAATCAACAAAACGAAGAATTATTTAATATGATTTTATTCAAAAAAGAATATCAACTCCAAAATTATTTGAATACTCTAAAATCAGACAAAAAAAGCATTGGAATTGTTCCGACAATGGGGGCTTTGCATGATGGTCACCTTTCCTTAATTCAAAAAGCAAAGGAAGATAATGATTGCGTAGTTTGTACCATTTTTGTTAATCCGACTCAATTTAACAATGCAACTGATTTGGAAAAATATCCACGAACTGTAGCTAAAGATATTGAGTTGTTAACGTCAATTGGTACTGATGTATTATTAATGCCTTCAGTTGAGGAGGTCTACCCAGAAGGATTGGACACAACCTTGGAATTGGATTTCGGGAAATTAGCTACAACGATGGAAGGGGAATTTCGCCCAGGGCACTTTGATGGGATGGCTCAGGTTGTGAATCGTTTGGTGAATATGGTTCAACCACATAGTTTGTATATGGGGCAAAAAGATTTTCAACAAATAACTATAGTGCGAAGCATGTTGACTCAATTAGAATCTAAAATAAAATTGGTCATGGTTCCAATCATGAGGCATGAAGACGGATTAGCAATGAGTTCTAGAAATGTTCGATTGACTCCTGAAAATCGAAATCGTGCAGTAATAATTTCACAAACGCTTTCAGAAGCTAAAAATAAAGTTGAAAATAAAACGCCAAAAGAAGTAGAAACTTGGGCAATGAAAGAATTGAGCATCCCAGAATTCAAACCTGAATATTTTGAAATAGTGGATGGAATTACACTTCAACCAATTGATGATTTTAATGAAACTGACTTCGCTGTGGCATGCACCGCAGTTTGGGCAGGAGAAGTAAGATTAATTGATAATATGGTTTTAAAATCGTAGATTTGAGCCGCCTTCCTTAGAGCTTAGCTCGAAACATTTTCAAATTATCTATTTTTCATTAGAAATTATATTTTATTAATAAAATTTCATTTTGTGACCTTTTCACAAAATGTTTCGTTTTATTATTAGTAGTTAACTTTTTTAAACAAAATTATATTTTATACTATGTTCGTAACAGTTTTTAAATCTAAGATACACCGTGCAACTGTAACTCAAGCTGACCTCAATTATGTAGGTAGTATTACCATTGATGAAGATTTGATGGATGCTGCTAATATTATCGAAGGAGAAAGAGTACAAATTGTAAATAATAACAATGGCGCAAGACTCGAAACTTATGTAATTAAAGGAGAAAGAGGTTCAGGTGTAATTTGCTTGAATGGAGCTGCTTCTCGAAGAGTTGCAGTTGGCGATATTGTAATTATCATTTCTTACTTGAGTATGGAGTGGGAAGCTGCGAAAAAATATAAACCAACTACAGTTTTTCCTGGTGCCAATAACCAATTGCCTAAAAGAAAGGCTAAAAAGAAATCTAAGTCTAAGAAGAAATAAAATAGCTGACTAGTAAATTTGTTAATCAGTCAAATGGTTGTTTCCATTTTTGACTGGTTAACAAATCAACTAATTTACAGATTGACTAATTAAAATTTCAAGTGTTTTATCGTCAACGAATTATTGCTCAATTTCATCAATGATTCGATTCCAATCTTCAAGTGCATGTCCATGTAGTTTTTACTAACTGCTTTGTCACTTTTTTCTGTTTTTACACCTTCTGGAACCATCGGCATATCAGAAACTAAAAGTAATGCTCCTGCTGGAATATGATTTTTAAAAGCTGCGACAAAAATAGTTGCCGTTTCCATATCAACTGCAATTGGTCGAAGTGATTTCAGATATTCCTTAAAATCTTCTCGGTGTTCCCAAACTCGTTTATTGGTAGTATATATTGTTCCCGTCCAATAATCTTTATCATATTCTCGAATAGTTGTAGAAATCGCTTTTTGCAGAGCAAAGGCAGGTAGAGCAGGCACTTCAGGTGGTAAATAATCATTAGATGTTCCTTCTCCTCGAATTGCTGCAATCGGCAAAATCAAATCGCCTACTTTATTTTTATTAGTTTTTACTCCTCCACATTTGCCTAAAAAAATAGCAGCTTTCGGTTTTATCGCCGTCAGTAAATCAATGATAGTTCCTGCATTTGGACTTCCCATTCCAAAATTGATAATGGTGATATTTTCTGCAGTTGCTGAAATCATCGAACGATCTTTTCCTTTTATTTTTACATCATATTGTTCAGCAAACATTTCTACATATTTACTGAAATTAACGAGGATGATGTATTCTCCAAAGTCCTCGAGTGCAGTTCCTGTGTATCTAGGTAACCAATCTTTAACTATTTCACTTTTTGTCTTCATATTAATTTTTTTTTTAATTAAAGGTAATTATTTTCAAATAGAGTGTTAACGGTATAATTTTTCACATTCTGTTTTGCTGAGTTTCTTTGGAACAAAACAATTAATGCTATCTGGTTTATTATTTAATTTATAAAAAATATAATTCGATTTTGACTTACTCCCATTGGGGGTATTCGAAGGATATTGTGGTTCGTTCAATTCTATTTCTTCTTTTGAAATGATTTTTCCAAGAATTTTTATCGCAGGTGGTTGGAAATTTTTTCCTTGAGTTGAGGCGTACCATCTTTCTAAAAAAATATTGTCGTCAGTAATAATGTACAAACCAGAAGAAGTTAACTCCGGTGCTGTTTTTGAATCGAATTTATAGTCAGGAGAAATGTCATCTCCATCTCCACCAAGTCTAAGTACAACTCCGTTTTTATAAAAAATATATCCTAGAAAAAAATCCGATAAACCTGCTTTTTTATCTCCTTTGTGAAGTTGAAAATATCCGCCATCTAACCTTAAAGCTTCTGATTTATTTTCAATAGCGGAAAAACTTATTTGCTCATGTGAGCATGTTGAAATGATTAAAACTAAAAAGCAAAGAGGTATGAATTTGAGCATATATTTTATTTAGATTAAAAGGTATAAAAAAAGCGAGTTGCAATTTGCAACCCGCTTTTTTATATTTTTACATCGACAAATACATCGAACGTCTTTTATCTAATTCCCTAAAGTAAGGGTCTTTTGTATCTTTTATAAACCGAATCGCTTCGCCAGTTGACTTCATTTCAGGTCCCAAGTTTTTATCTACATTCGGGAATTTATTGAATGAGAAAACAGGAACTTTAATTGCGTAACCTTCCAATTTTTTAATTATTTCAAAATCTTTCAATTTCTTATTTCCTAACATTACATGTGTTGCAATGTTCAAATATGGAACTTGATAAGCTTTGGCAATAAATGGAGTCGTACGTGAAGCTCTTGGATTCGCTTCGATCACATAAACTTGCTCATCCTTGATCGCAAATTGGATATTGATTAATCCTTTTGTTTCCAAAGCGAAAGCTAACTTTTTAGTGTACTCTTTCATTTTTTCAATAACATGATCGCTCAAACTGTAGGTTGGTAAAACAGCTGAACTGTCTCCTGAGTGAATTCCAGCAGGTTCGATATGTTCCATGATTCCCATGATGTGAACTTCATCTCCATCGCAAATTGCATCTACCTCAGCTTCTTTTGCTCGATCTAAAAATTGATCAATTAACACTTTGTTGTCAGGCATGTGTTTGAAAATTTCCAACACTTGTCTTTCCAACTCTTCATCATTGATTACAATCTTCATTCGCTGTCCTCCTAAAACATAAGATGGTCGAACCAAAACTGGGTAACTTACTCTGTTCGCAATGTCAATTGCTTCTTGTGCATCATCAGCTTGACCATACTTAGGATACGGAATATCTAACTCTTTCAACAAGTCAGAGAAACGTCCTCGATCTTCAGCAAGGTCGAGTGCTTTATAACTTGTACCGATAATTTTGATTCCTTTTTTGTCAAAAGTCTCCGCTAATTTCAAAGCAGTTTGACCTCCCAACTGAACGATAACACCTTCTGGTTTTTCTAATTCAAATATTTCTTGAATGTGTTCCCAGAAGATTGGTTCAAAGTATAATTTATCAGCCATATTGAAATCTGTCGAGACAGTTTCAGGATTACAATTAATCATAATTGCTTCGTAACCTGCTTCTTGGATTGCCATCAATCCGTGTACACAACAGTAGTCAAATTCAATTCCTTGACCAATTCGATTTGGACCAGAACCAAGGACTACTATTTTCTTTTTATCGCTTGGAATACTTTCGTTTTCCTGATCAAAAGTAGAGTAGAAGTAAGGTGTTTTGGCTTCAAATTCTGCAGCACAAGTATCCACCATTTTATATGTTCTGCGGATATCTAGTTTTTTTCTATGTTTTGTTACTTCTTCTTCTTTGATTCTCATCAACCAAGCAATCTGAGCATCAGAGTAACCTACTTCTTTTAAACTTCGTAAGAAATCTTCGGGTAAATCTTCTGCAACATTATATCGCATGATTTCATTTTCCATAGCGACTAATCGCTTGATTTGGGTAATGAACCATGGATCAATTTTAGTCAATTTGTGAACTGTTTTTTCAGGCACACCTAATCGCAACGCATCTTTTACTCTGTAAATTCTATCATCACTCACTTGTGATAATCGCTCTAAAATATCAGATGTTCTTATCCATTCTTTTTTATCTGCACCTAATCCCATTCGACCATTCTCTTGAGATTGACATGCTTTTTGAAGTGCTTCCAAGAAGTTTCTTCCGATTCCCATAACTTCCCCTACAGACTTCATTTGCAAACCTAAAATATGGCTTGAGCCTTTGAACTTATCAAAATTCCATCGAGGCATTTTTACAATTACATAATCCAATGTAGGTTCGAAAAAAGCAGAAGTATTCCCAGTAATTTGATTTTTTAATTCATCCAATGTAAATCCTAAAGCAAGTTTAGCCGCAATTTTTGCAATTGGGTAACCAGTTGCTTTACTCGCCAAAGCAGAAGAACGAGATACCCGAGGGTTAATCTCAATTACGATCAATTCCTCTGTTTCTGGATTTTGAGAAAATTGAATATTACAACCTCCAGCAAAATTTCCCATTGATCGCATTGCCAAAATTGACTCATCTCTCATTTGCTGATAAGCTGTATCTGAAAGTGTCATAGCAGGTGCAACTGTGATACTATCTCCTGTATGAATTCCCATCGGATCAAGATTCTCTACAGTACAAATAATTACTACATTATCGTTGCTATCTCGAAGTAATTCCAACTCAAATTCTTTCCAACCTAATACGGCTTTTTCTACTAAAACCTCGTGAGTCGGTGAAGCATCCAAACCTCTTCTGAGTGCTTCATCAAATTCGTCAGCAGTATGGCAAAATCCACCTCCATATCCACCTAAAGTATAGGATGGTCGAATAACTAATGGGTAACCAATTTTTTGCGCTGCTTCTTTTCCTTCTAGGAATGAATTAGCGATATGAGAGGGTGCCACTTTGAGTCCTAACTTCACGACATGTTCTCGAAATTTTTCTCGATTTTCAGCTAACTCGATAGCTTCTAAATCTACACCAATAAGTTTTACATTATATTTATCCCAAACACCTTCTTTACCTGCTTCGATAGCAAGATTCAAAGCTGTTTGTCCTCCCATGGTTGGAAGTACTGCATCAATTTGACGTTCCTCTAAAATTTCAATTAGACTTTGAACGGTAAGAGGTTTTAGATAAATGTGCTCTGCAGTTACAGGATCAGTCATGATCGTTGCAGGATTAGAATTAATCAAAGAAACTTCAATACCTTCTTCACGCAATGCATGAGAAGCTTGAGTTCCAGAATAATCGAATTCGCAGGCTTGGCCAATAATAATAGGCCCACTTCCGATGATAAGTACTGACTTGATCGAATTGTCTTTAGGCATGACGATTTGTTTGTTGTATTGGTGGATGATTAAATTTTCTTTTCTGTAACATAAAAAGATGACTAGTGTTCTGTTACTTATAAAAAAAGACATTTTTTGAGAAAAAAATGTCTTTTTCGGTTTGGTTAGGAAGTTGAAAATCCCAAATCGAGTGCAAATGTAATGATTAATTTATGAGTAAGAAAATATTTTAAAAATAAAAAACCTTCCAAAGCAAAAGGTTTGAAAGGTTTTTTTATATAGGGGAGAGGATTCATTATTATCTTAATGATTGCGATAACCTCGCTGTATCTTTCGCTCTAATTTTATGGATTCTTGCAACAATTTTCTGAGTTGAAGGGAGCCTCGTTTTATTCTTTTGTTTTCCAGTTTTTCAGAGTGTGATCTTTTTCCTCCTTTGATGTTTTGTAAATCTAAGTTATGTAGAAGTTGCCCCACAAAAAAGTATTTCAAAATTGTACTGTTTTCCATAGTATTTAAATTGATGAGATGAATAAAAGAGAGGAAGATATTCATCAGTTAAAAAATAAAACTCTTTGGTAATGACCAATAAAATGTAAGGAGAGTATTCATCAAATGAATATTCACCTCATTAGCGGAAATAGGAAAATTGAGATGGAGGGAGAAACAGTTGGGGGAGATGGAAAATTACCAAATACCGTTTCCGTCTTTATTAAATGTTTTTATTAATCGACTTTGTGTTTTGGTTTTTTTCTCAGCATCCTTCCATATTTTTCGCAACACTTTCTAACTCTTTTTCTTTTGAAGATCATTGAAGGTTAGAATTTGAGAATTGAATTTTTTTTGAAAAGTATGTTTTAAATCTCCCATAATAGGGGATGAATTTTTGTTCGAAAAATAGCAAAAGGTATTGATCGATTTTTGATTGTAAAATGAAAATCAGGCAATTGGGAACTTTAGGTCTAGATGAGGTTTATTCAAAGTTCTTTTAATTCTTCGAAAGAATCAATCATAAAAAAGGTTATATTTTATATGTTAAAAAATAGGTATTAAACTTGAAACCAATCTATTATGAATATGTTTTTTCGTAATACCCTTAGTTTAATATTGCTATTGTCTATTTGTAATAGTGGTTTTATCCAATCAAATTTAATTGATAGTCTTCGTCAACAGTATGCTGATACCTCAAAATAAGAGTTACTAAAAGAGTTTTGATAGTACTATTTAATTATTTATTACAGTCAACTCAAGTCGTTTTTTCCTATAAGGTTAAGAACTATATTCCTTAATTTTATTCTCTGATTTTAAGAACAGAAACAAATAAAACCCCTCCATCTGATAAAACTATTTTTTCGCACATGATTCTTTCGTTTTTATTTTAATTAGTAGATTTGGAAAACCACCTCTTTTGGTAGTTTTCTTGAGTCACTTTTCCAAATACCATAATTATTTTTAAATAAATTATACGAATGTATTATTCGTTTAGTAATTGTCTGAAGGTGTTATGATTTTTGGAAAGTGTGTCAATATTTATATACTAAAGCAGTTTGACCATATGAAATATTTTAAATTAATTGCGTTTCTTCTTTTGTCCAATGTACCTATGAATGCGCAGGTAGGGAATGAAGTATTTGATGATAGTTATATCCATGAAATTAGATTGTACTTCTCTGAAACCGAGTATTGGGATACATTGACAACTTGGTATGATGACTTTAATACATTTAGTGGAGAAGATATTCCATATTTAAAAGCGAGTATGACCTTTGATGGAAATCAACTGGATACGATTGGAGTTCGGATAAAAGGAAAGTCTTCGGTTTTTTATGTACCCAATGATAAGCTGCCTTTCAAGTTAGATTTTAATGAGTTTACGCAAGGGCAAACATTCGATGGTTTGAAAAAAATAAATTTACATAATGGATTTGGTGATCCTGGAATGTTGAGAGATTTTATAGGTTATGGATTTATGAGAGAAGTAGGCGTGAGGGCGCCAAGAGTTGCATACACCCGATTGTATTTGAATGATGAATTGTGGGGGTTGTATGAAATTATTGAGCAGGTGGATAAGACTTTTTTAGAAAATAACTTTGCAAGTGGCAAGGGAAATTTATGGAAAAATCAAAGATGGTCAGAGTTAAAATGGTATGGTGATGATCCAAATACTTACCGAGATACTTTTGAATTAAAAACAAATAAATCAGAAGATGATTGGAGTGCGTTCATTCATTTTTTAGATGTTATAAATAATACACCTGATCAGGATTTTGCAGATTCGATTGAATCGGTTTTTAATGTCGATCAATATTTACATGTTTTGGCAGTAGACATTATGATTAATAATTGGGATTCATATCTGGATAATGAGCGTAATTTTTATTTGTATCATGAGCCTAAAAGTGGGAAATTTCATTGGATTCCGTGGGATTATAATTTGTCGATGGGTGGTGCAATTACCACGAGTGGCGATCCATATCCTCCGTACGATCCATCATGTATTTTACAAACAGATTTTAGTTTTACTAAAAATAATCCTTCAGTAACTTTTGATGAATATTCAGAACCTGCTGCTGAAACGTGGTATTGGGATTTTGGAGATGGAACTGTCTCTACGATCGAAAATCCAATTCATGTTTATGATGATAGTCTTGAAAAAGTGGAAGTTTGTTTGACTACAACACGAATGGAAAATGGAAATATTTGTGAGCAAACTCGTTGTAAAGAAGTTGATTTGAGTGAAAATCCTGCGGATTGTCAAAGTATAATTAATGGAAGTTGTCCTTATCCTGCAACCGATCCAATTTTTCAACAAACGATAGAAGAAGATCCATTCTGTTGTAGTGATGAGTGGGATTTTTTTTGTGAAATAAAATACCAAGAGATTCAAAATAATCCTCCATCAGGATTTAATTACGATGTGGATTATAATATCAATTTTCCAATTCTATTGAACAATCCAGATAAGATTTTAATTGATCGAATTTTGAATGTTCCAGAATTTCGTGACCGGTATTTAGATATTTGCTGTGTGATGTTGGAGAAGGTTTTTAACATAAGTGAAGTTTCAACGAAAATAGATGAGAAAGCAAATCTGATTCGAGATGCTGTACATGAAGATCCTAATTATATGTACACTCATGATTTTTTTGAATATGATACAGGAAATGGAACAGGTGGAGGGAATACAGAAATTCCTGCCTTGCAATATTTTATGAACCAAAGATTTGGGCAGCTAGTGTCTCATTTGACGGCAACCCAGCATAATTGCGCGCCAGCATTTACTAATTTGGAATTTCATGATTTAGTGATTAATGAATTTGTAGCATCCAATCAAGAAGCAGGGGGAGGAAATCCAGATCCAGCAGGAGAGTACGATGATTGGATAGAGATTTATAATAATACCTTTCAGACGATTGATTTGAGTGATTATTATTTGTCAGACGATAGTGACAATCCTAAAAAATGGATTTTCCCAAAAGAGACTTCTATCACTCCAAATGAATATTTGATTGTTTGGGCTGATCGAGATTTAAGCCAAGCAGGGCTGCATACAGAATTTGGTTTGTCCACTTTAGGTGAAGAGTTGTTGCTTACTCATGAAGATGAGACAGTTATAGATCAAGTTCAATTTGGTGCTCAAAATACTAATATTGCAAGTGCTAGAATTCCAAATGGTACGGGAGAATTTGTTTTACAAACACCGACATTTCAAAAAAACAATGAAGGAACTGACGCTACAAAAAATATTATTATTCAAAATCAGTTTTCAATATTTCCAAATCCTACCGATGATTTTTTAAGTATTAAATTTCAAAACGATTTTTTATTATACAACTGGAAAGTAACACTAACAAATGCAATTGGAGAAAAAATTCTAGAGGAGATTTTTTCTAAAAACATCACATCTACAAAATTAGATGTTCAGCATTTGCCAAGTGGAATTTACTTTTTGGAAATCCAAAACGGAGAAAGTTTACAAAGTAAAAAGATTTTTATTTTCTAAAAATTGTTTAAGACTGGATTAATTACTACCATTTTTATTAATGTTTAAAACCCAAATGCATGTGATCCATGTTCGAACCAAGGAGGTGATTCAGATAATGATGGCGTATATGATGTTAAAGATAGTCAACTAAATAAAGCTGACTTCCCTATATTCCCAGGTCTTTCTTGGTTGAGGAATAAAGATGTAGATATTGATTTTTTGAAAAAAATAGAGGTAAGCGAAATTACTTACCTCTATCACAAAACTATATAGAAACAAAAAATCAACTTCTATTTTAAATTAGCTTCAACATAAAAAACTTTAGCTTGAGTTTCAATCACAACAGAGTATCTTCCTGAAGGTAATTTTGATAAGTTAAAACTTTTATGAATTGCTGAAGTATTTTCAATTCTCTCATTGTAAACTTCATCTCCTAAGTTATTATTAATTGTTATCACTACATCTTCCTTATTTAAATTCAACATATTGAATAAAATAAATTTACCATCTGATTTTAGAACAGGTTTATAGATTCCCTTTTCCTCAGTTTCTATAACAGTTAGATTGTTAGAAGAAGTTGTAACAATGTAATTACGGATTAAAGTATGGCTTTCAATTTCTACTTCATAAGTTCCTTTTGGTAATTCAGAGAGATTATATGCTTTAGAGTGTCGATTGCTAATGGCAACTTCTTCTCTCAATAAATTAATGCCCTGCTTGTCAAAAATGCGGATAGTTACAGATGTGCTCTTAGCATTGTCAAGAGTGATTGTAACGACCTTTTTTTCGCTATTTAATATTTTTAAACTAGGCTTAGAATTATTTGCAAAGATGTTTGAAGAAATGAATAACAATACAATTACAAATAAAAAATTCTTAAAGTTTTCTGTCATCTTTTTCATAATAAAATGTGTTTTTGATTTTTAAATAAAAATGATAACACAAATTTAGAATAGAATATATTCCTAGGCTACGTTACAATTTGCAGTTTTTGGTGTTATTTTAACAACTTAAAATACATTAGTGCTAAGGTTAAGGTAATTTAGAATCACAATTGGTTAAAGATGAATAAAATGGAGAATCAACTTCATAGTATTTTCCTAAAAAGGAAAGAGGAAATAAGTATACCACTTATCTCCTCTTATAAAACAAAACTATATAGAAATAAAAAATAAATGTCTTTACCTTTTACTTCATAGATCCCTTTTGGTAAGTTAGAAAGATCATATGTTTTTGAAAATCTATAGTCTACAACAATATTATCATTTAACAACTTTATGCCTTGTTCATCAAAAAATCGAAAAGTAACATTTGCATCTTTAACATTATTCGAAATAAGTTTTAATATTTTGTTTTCTTCATTAACGATTTTCAAACTAAGTTTAGAATCATAGGTGAAAAACATTTGCAGTAGAAAATGATACTGATGCTAATACAAATACGAATAAAAAAATCTTCAAGTTTTCTGTCATCTTGTTCATAATAAAATGTGTTTTTGATTTTTAAATAAAAATGGTAACACAAAATTAGAAGCAAAATTATCTCTACACTATTTTACAATTTGCACCATTTGATGCTATTCCAACTTTAAGTAGAAATTAAACATGGTTAAGTTAAAATTAGGTTGTGGAAAAATGAATAGATAGGTAAAAGAAAGTTGCAGTTAGTTTTAATTTTTTTCAAAAAAAAGAGGAGATCAGCATAGCGCTGATCTCCTCTTACAAAACTATATAGAAACAAAAAATCAACTTCAAATTAAAATGTAATTTAGAACTTGTTTACTCCTTAATTACAATACAAATATAGATTGGGAAAATAATCTCCCCTACACTAAAATTCACAATTGTTGATGCTATTTTGATAAAGGGGGATGTTTTGTTTTGCACAAATAAAAAAGAGGAGATAAGCAAAACTTATCTCCTCTTATAAAACAAAACTATATAGAAACAAAAAATCAACTTCAATTAAGGCAACTTTAACAAATATTTCTCTCGGTGTGTAAAATGTGATTTTAAATAGGTACTTGAAAAGTATTGAGAAAAATACATCCTTTCTTTAAAGTTGCAATACAAAGATAGATGCAAAAAATAACCTGAACTACGCTAAAATTTGCAACTTTTGATACTATTTTAACAACAAGTGTACTTTGAAGTTAAGTTTGGGTTAACTTTGTATTATACTTGTTTAATTTTATTGGAGAAAAGAGGGAAAAGAACAACTTTTGTAATACGGATACAGTTGAATCATGTATTAAATTCAAAAAATTATGAAAGCAACATTTGAAAAAGTACCTACTATTTTTGGAAGCTCATTTTCAGTTCGAAAATATGATGACCCTAATCGGAATAAAGCTCCGTTTTGGCACTATCATCCCGAACTTGAAATGGTATTTATAAAAGGAGGTGGAGGGAAAAGACATATTGGAAATCATATGTCTTACTTCAATAATGGAGATTTGATTTTTATTGGAGCAAATGTTCCTCACTCTGGATTCACAGATAGTTTGACAGGTAATGAGTCTGAAGTGGTGGTTCAGATGAATCGAGATTTTTTAGGAGAAGCGTTTTTGGAAAAACCTGAATTACAATTAATTAATAAACTTTTTGAACGTTCACGATTAGGACTTTCTTTTTATGGAAAGACAAAAGAGGAGGTTGGAAAACGGTTAGAACATTTAAATGACTTAGATCATTTTGAAAAATTAATGGAGTTACTCTCTATTTTTCATGCTCTAGCAATTTCAGAAGAATATGAAATTTTAAATGCGTCTGACTTTGGTTTTGAAGTACAAGCGCAGGACAATGATCGTATCCGAAGTATTTACAAACACATCCGAGAAAATTTTCAAGAACCGATTGCTTTGGAAACTGTTGCTAGAATTGCAACGATGACCGTTCCTGCATTTTGTCGATATTTTAAAAAATTGTCAGGGAAACCTTTTACAAAGTTTGTTAACGAATATCGAGTCGTTCATGCCTGCAAATTATTGTCTGAAGAGAAGTCAAGCATTTCTGAAATATGTTACGAAAGTGGCTTTAAAAATGTATCCAACTTCAATAAATTTTTCAAACAAATCACAGGCAAAAGTCCATCTGAATATCGAAAAGACATAAAAAAAATAGTAGAGTAAGATGACTCAGGGAGTTGTCCTACAAAAAAGCACTCGAAGAAATAAATCTACGAGTGCTCAGTCAAAACTATCTAATTTCTAACTGTTACTTATAAAAACGTCTAATGAGTTTTTTTTGAAAAATTGGAATTAATCCCAATCTTTATTTTCGCCTAATTTTACTTTTTGGACATTGATGATCTCATGCTTAGATTTATCACTTGCATCATAGTAATGAACAAAAGCAATTACAGATAAATGCTCCTTATCATATCCTGAAATGTCAATATCTTCAAAACTACGGATGAAGAAATCTCGATCTTGCACATCCATATTATTTATTTTATTTCCAGCAGCCTCCGTCAAAACTTCTCGCACTACAGCATGGTGTCGATAATCATTACCTGATGCGCCTGATTGATTTACTTCAGGCACTTCATCTTCAATCAAGTAAGTGGTCAATCTTAGATCGCCTTCTGTGATCACACTTTGCCCTATAAAAACTTTAATGGAAGCGTTTCCATCTTCCACAAATTCAGTTTCCATTTTAATGCCTAGAGTTACTCTTTCTTCCATTCTAGTTTCAGACTTACTTCTTAACTGTGAAGTCAATAAGGGAACTCTCGGAGAAGAAGTCCCAAAAGCATATCGATCAACTAGCGCTGAAGGAAAACTAGAAATACCAAAAGTACTTTTAATTGAATGTGTTTCACTTGAGCTAAAAGGATCACTATAATGAAGTGCCGCTGCAAAAACGGTATTTGGGTTTTCGTCCAAAACCGTTTGAATTCTTGGAAATGCAGTTGCGCAAGCTCCACACCATTCACCGGTGAATTCTTCAATTAAAACTTTTTTGGTAAATGTCTCAGGAAGGTCTGCAAGTATATCAAAGTCTTTTTTACAAGAATTAAAAGTTAGCATCGAAAAGAAAAGGATGGACAAAATGGAAATAGAAAGATTTTTAATTTTCATAATTTTTGATTTTGATTTTTTGAAAAAATTATTGTTGTATGCTTTATAGATAAGTCGAATTTTGAAAGTGCTGCATCTTGATTTGTATAATATTATACAGAATGGAAATAAGGATAAAGTTCGAATATCAAATCAAAATGTTCATGCAGCCTACTGAACTCTCCTTTTTATCAAAAAAAAATTAGGTTTGAAGTCACTTCCAAAAACTCCACTTACCGCATTATCATAATTGGGCATGCGAAAATTACCAACTCGAGGGTATAAATACATCAACCTGGCGACGTATCTTCGTATTCCCATCGAAATATTTAATAACATACTATCCAATTGTATTAGACTTTATACACAAAAAATTTTTACCGTACGCTCCCTTAGTTTAAAGTTATTTAGAGAATCAAAAACTAGCTCGTACCTATCGCCCCAAATCATGCTCAAGAGCGAATGCAGTTTATGCTCGAAGCTACTGGTGCAATAATTTTACTTACCCAAGAGCATTAAAAAAACAATATACTTACGAATGAAAAATGTGAGATAATTTGTGTGAATTCTGATTGGGGAAAAATTAAGAAAGAAAAAAATCCAAACTATTTTGTAAAAAACGCTTTGGCAATTTAATCTATACTATTTATTCCTTAGAGCCGACTGGAAAACCGAAAGGTGTTCTGATGGAGGTACCGATGGGAATTTTTGAAATAAAAGATAGAGCTACCCCTCGCTCAGATTACGGTGGTACGGTTAAAATCGTGTCACCGTTTTTTATATTAAAAAAAATACTATTTTTGAATATATAATATTGGTATATTTTCTGTTCTTATGTTGAAATAATAGATGAGAATCAAAGATTCCAACAACATTTAATAGCCAATATTTTAATTTAATTAATACCAATTGTACCAGATGAAACAAATTTTTAATTTAATCTTACTCATTTCTTTTTTTTTTAATCAAAATATATTTGCGCAAAAACCAGGGACAGGTTTAGTTTTTGATCTTCCATCTTATCGAGGAACACCCTATAAGATGAAGTTAACTGCTTCCAATTATGAATCATTACCTAAGAAAGCTTCTTTAGAAAGATATTGTCCAACTCCTGGTGATCAAGGGACTTATGGTACTTGCGTTGCATTTGCGTCAGCCTATCATCTTAGAACTATTTTGCATGCCAAAGAGAAAAATTTAACTAAGAAAAGTGAAATTAATAAGTTGATTTTTTCTCCAACTTTTGTTTATGAAAATATTAAAGATCCAAGTGATACTGATTGCCAAGCAGGTTCGAATCCAATTCTTGCCCTTGAATTATTTAAAACACTTGGAGTTGCTACAAATAAAACTGTACCATATAATTGTAATTCAAAGGTGAATTCAAAAGCACTTTTAGAAGCCTCCTCCTATGGCATTCGTGATTATCAAATTCTTTTTTTACCTGATGAAACTAATAATAGTTTTAAAATTAATTCCGTAAAAAAAGCACTCTCAGAAGGGTATCCAATTTTACTTTGTTTTGTCGTCCCTGAAAGTTTTTATAATCCAGGATCTGTTTGGATTCCTTCAGCTTCGGATACTGGACCAAGTGGAAAACATGGTAGACATGCTATGTGTATAGTTGGTTATGATGATGATAAATCAGGGGGGGCGTTTAGAGTACTTAATAGCTGGGGACCGAAATGGGCGGATAATGGTTATGTTTGGATTCGGTATAAGGATTTTTCAACATGGGCTTTAGGAGCATTACAAGCGTATCCAAAAGTGATACCGACTCCAGAGCCAACGCCGAACCCAACTCCTAGCCCTTCTCCTGAGCCTTCACCAAATCCAGTACCTTTACCAAACCCAGAACCACCAGCAACTTTGAAAGGGAATGTTTTATTTCAAACTAATATGGGTATAGAAATGCCTGCCTTTCGAACTCTAACTAGAAACCTGGTCGTCGAAGATGCAGAAACTCTGACAGAAGATTTAGTGGCTTATAAGATGCAAGAATCTTATACTTCTGGAACAAGATTTCGATTTTTTATTACAACTAATAGTCAAAGTTATATTTATGCTTTTGCAACAGATTTGACAGCTAAGGTCAATAAAATTTTGCCATATGATGATTTGATGTCTCCATTAATAGGAGCTAACAGTACAGTTGCATTTCCTTCGGAATCAAAAGTTGTAAAATTAGACAATCAAAAGGGAACAGACTATTTACTTATTTTGTACAGCAAAGAACCTATTGATGTAAAAGTAGCTTTAGATAAAATGGGAGATACTCCAGGAAGTTTAACTCAAAAAATACAGGCTGCCATTGGAGATCGATTTATCAAAAAAGAAGATATTGATTATGATTCGAATGGGGTAGGTTTCAAAGTAAACGGTAACCCTAAAGGAGACATCGTCCCTTTGATGGTTGAAATTCAGCACCAATAAAAACAAAAAACAATAATGAAAAAAATTATAATCGTTTTCGCTTTGGCGGTAATAGGTCTTAAATCATTTGGTCAAAACCCAGAATTAATTGTTCCCTTTTTTCATAGTGCGGTTATTGATGCGATTGAAATTTCTCCAGATGGAAAATATATGGTAACAGGAGGGGGAGACCAGATTCTAAAAATATGGGATGTCAAAAGAGCAAAAGAAATCAAAAATATTTCAACAGGTGACGATATTGAATCTGCTGTTTTTTCTCCTGATGGAAAATACGTTGCAACGACAGATAAAAAGTATTTATATCTTGTTGATCTTGAATCAATGAAGTTATTACACAAGTGGAAATTTCCTTATCGAGCATTGGTGTATGGAATTGATTTTGGAAAAAATAGCCGTTCTATTTATTTTGGTTTTAGTAGTGAAAAAAACAAACAAATTGAAATTCACAAAACTAATTTAGATGGGAGCAACGATCGATTAATTTTTAGCCGTGCTGTTGCAAAAACTAGCGAAAATATTACGGCACTTTCTGTCTCACCTGATGAAAACTATTTATTATTTACAGGTCACCGAATTGATGATGGGATTCTTAATTTGAAAAATACTCAGGAGGTAAAAGTTGCTCCTAAAGGTGCACAGTTTTTTCTTCCTAATAATTCAATTCTAACTTTTAATCCTGATCAAAAGAATAATTTAAAAGCAATCAACCCTTCTACAGGTGCAACTCTTTGGAATAAAAACTTCAAAAAAATATCTAAAAGTTCAGCCCATTGGACTCACGAAAAGTTTTTGATTGACCCTACCCGTCAGCAACTCAATTTTTCCCAAATTAATGGCAATAATAAATTGCTTCTCGCAATTGATTTTAATTCTGGAAAAGCAGAAGAGTTTCGCCAATTTTCTAATGAGGGAAAACCTAATCAGTTAGCAAAATTGGGGGATGATTTTTTGATTTTGACAGAGGATCCAAAATCAATGACCATTGTTGATGGAAAAACAAAAGCGGTGAAAAAATCATTTGGAGAACCTATAATGAAGGCATCCTTTATGGATGGGGATCCAACATTTTCATCGATTGCCGTTTCTAGTTTTTATAACAAAAAAGTAAAACATATTGATTTTGAAGCTGGGAAAATGAATGTTAATACATTGCCCACCGTGAATGGCAATGATCTTCTTCGAATGTCAAAAGATGGAAAAGTAGTTGCTTCTGTTGATTCCTATGGATTGGATAAACCCATTCAAGTTTTTTCAAATGGAAAATTGATTCGTGAAATTCCTGGTAAAACTAAAACTCAAAAATTACTTGACATTGCATTGTCAGGAGATGGTAGTCGATTAGCAATTTTGTTTTTTGAACAGATAAAAATAGTAGAAGTAAAAACTGGAAATACTATTTTTACTGAGGATATGAAAGATGAGTTTTACAAATATTCAGGAGGGAAACTTATCTTTTCTCATAGAGATAAGCTATGGATGACCTTTGAAGCAAAGAATAAAAGTACAGGTTCTTCAGGTACTAGAAAAACTATCCGTTGTTACAGCATCGATGCAAAAAAAATACTTTGGGCAAAACAAGCGGATTTTCAACATATAAAATTCAAAGATGAAAAGACGATTTATGCTACCGAATATCTTTCTAAGAAATTTCATATAATTGATGGGTTAACTGGAAATATTCAATCGAGTAAATCTATTTCTGATTTAAAGTTTACAACAAGAAAATCCAGTTATAATCAATATTCAAATGAGTTAGCTATCGAAGATGATTTTGATATTATCATTTACGATATAAAAAATGGAAGAAAGAAAGGAGTACTCAAAGGAGCTACTGCTCAAGTATCTGGGCTATCCTATTATCAACAGGATTTTTTATTTAGTTGCGGAAGTGATAATGTGATTCGATTATGGGATACTCAAACAATGAAGATGCTTGCGCAAATAATTGTTTATGCAGACACAAAAGAATGGGCGGTTATTACTCCTGATGGACGATTTGATGGTTCAGAGTTAGCGATACAAAAAATGTATTATGTTCAAGGACAAGAGACGATACCTTTGGATCAATTGTTTGAACAATTTTATACACCGAATTTATTATCCCAATTATTATATCGAGAGATTGTACCAGTTCCAGTTGAAATTGAAGAAATCCTTCCTCCTCCAAGTGTTCTCATGCAATATAAAGCAGGGCAGCGAAACTTAGTGGTTGAAGATGATGATCCTAATGATGCAATTTCCACAACAAAAGAAGAAGCAACAATTGAAGTATTAGCAAAAACTTCCAAAGGAGATATAGATGAAATTCGACTTTTCCATAATGGGAAAATTGTGGGTGGAGGAAGTAGAGGCTTAGTTGTTGAAGATGAAACACAAGGAGAAAAACAACAAAGCTTTCAATTGAAATTAACACCTGGAGAAAATATTTTTAAAGCAATAGCAATCAATAATCAACGAACGGAATCTGGTCCAACTCTGTTGAAAATAGATTACTCCCCAAAACAACAATCGACACAAAATGTGACTTCCTCAACAGGGATGAAATTGCACCTAGTGGTTGTAGGGATTAATGAATATAAAAACAGAAAGTATAATTTAAATTATGCAATAGCTGATGCGGAAGCTTTCAAAAATAAAATTAATGAAAGCATGAAAGATATTACTACTAAGGTAAATACATATTTTGTTAGCAACAATAAAGCTGATAAATCAGGAATTTTGAAAGTCCTTCAAGAAGTAAAACAAAAGGCTAGTCCACAAGATATTTTGATTTTTTATTATGCAGGTCATGGAGTTATGAGTGAAGGGATGAATGGAAAGAAAAAAGATTTTTATTTTGTTCCTCATGATGTAACTCAACTTTATGGAAACGATGGAGCTTTGGCAGAAAAAGGAATTTCTGCAACAGAAATGCAAGAATTATCAGCAGCTATTCCTGCTCAAAAACAACTGTTTATTCTAGATGCTTGTCAGAGCGCGGGAGCAGTTGAAACAATTGCTATGCGGGGAGCAGCAGAAGAGAAAGCGATTGCCCAATTGGCAAGAAGTACCGGAACACATTGGTTGACAGCATCTGGCTCTGAACAATATGCAACTGAATTTGCCCAATTGGGGCATGGGGTTTTTACTTATGCTTTATTGGAGGGGTTAAAAGGAAAAGCAGATAATGGCGATAAAAAGATTACCGTCAATGAGTTAAAGGCATGGTTAGAATCAGAAGTTCCTGAGTTGACTCAAAAATATAAAGGAACACCTCAATATCCTGCAAGTTATGGATATGGACAAGATTTCCCAGTTGGCACTATTCGGTAAAATTTAAGGATGGGTTTATTTAAAATGATTTTTTGAAAAAATATATCTTTACACCAAAATATATTTTATTCAATGATTTGGAAAAACCTAATCAAAACTGCCCTCATCGGCACAGATCGTTCCGAACTCTCCGAATCTACTTTGGAAGAGCTGAAAAAACTAGGCGTTGAAATCGAAGCAACTCCTGCAAATATATTGTTAGAAGGTGCAACACTTTATGCCCAGATGCGAAAAGCAGGTTTTCAACCAAAAAAATGGGAAGGTGAAATTCCTTTCCCTGCACAAAAAGACAAATCAAAAATATGTAGTAAAAAATCATCCGAACACCTAGCGATGATTCTCACCGGAACATTTACTCCAGCCCTAGATAATTATATCGAACAACTAATTTTTAATAAAAAATCACTTCCGCCCGAACTGCTTCCCGAACTCTTAGAAAAATGTAGAAGCGATAAAACGCTTTGGAAAAAATTAAAAAATGCGATTGGCGAACGAGGCAAATGGCTAATCGAACAAAATGAAGATTGGCATTTCTTAATTGGAAAACGTGATCAAGTTGAATGGGAAGAAGGGACAAAAAACGAACGAATCGCTTTGCTTCATCACTTGAGAAGAGTACAACCAGACGAAGCACTAGAAAATATCGAATCCACTTGGGACGAAGATGATTGGCAACATCGAGTAGAATATATAAAAACTCTAGAGCACAATCTTTCCCTCGCTGATGAACCTTTTTTGGAAAAATGTTTAGATGAAAAACGAAAAGACCTTCGAAGAACCGCAGCACTTTTATTAGAAAAAATAGAAGGTTCTGAACTCCAAAAAAGAATGTGGGAGCGCCTCAAAAATTGTATCAACCTAAAAAGCCGAACCCTCAAAAAAGACAAACTCGAAATCGACCTCCCCGAAACTTGTGATGACGAAATGCTTCGAGACGGAGTCGATCCAAGAAAGCAATGGTCGAAAGGTGGACTCAAAGCAAGTTACTTCGCCCAAATGTTTATCATCGTCCCGCCTTCAAATTGGGAAACGTTATTTGACAAAAAAGCTAAAGAGGTTTTAGAAATATTTGTTCGGAGTGAATGGTCAGAATTGCTCGTGCAAGCATCTATAGCTGCTGCTGTTCGACATCAAGATGAAAGTTGGATGGAAGCCATCGCTGATTTTTACTTTAAAAATCACGACAAAAACCGATGGGAAGGCTTGGATGTAAAAGCATTGTTAGAAAAGCTACCAAAGTATCTGTTTAATCAGTTTGCGATTCAAGAATTAAAAGAATTTAAAACGGTTTTGGAAAATAGCGAACCTCTTGTTCACTTACTCCAACTTAATGAAAGTAGCTGGGACAAGAACTTGACGCTACTGTTGATGAAAAACCTACGACATCTTATTTCCCAAAATATAAACTATGGTTGGAATATGATTCACTATCGAAATATACTCGACCGAGCTGCCTACGGAAGTGATACTGAATTATATGAAATATTAAATAGAAGTTGGGCCAACGATGAAAGTTACTGGACCAATTGGGGGAAAGAGATTGATAACTTCTTGCGAGTGCTAAAGTTCAGACGAGATGTTATTGTCGAAATGGAAAAAGAATAATTATTTCCATTCACTTAGTAAGCAGGTGCAGTATTCAACATTTGAAAAACGTCAATAAATAAATTCGATGAGTTTTTTTTAGTTTATTACATTAGAGAATTGATTTTAAAACTAAAAATATAGACTATGAAAAAAATACGCTACTCTTTACTCTTCCTATTTCTTTCTTTTTTTCTTTCGGCATATGGGCAAAATGTAGAAAAGATATTTCGACCAGGTTTTTTTAGTACCCCTACTGACATGATACCTTTTGGTGATAATCAAATTTTAATAGGAGGAGTTGGAAGAAATGATATCATCAGAGTTACTAATTCAATTTTAGTTTCATTAGATACTTTAGGGAATGTTTTATGGATACATGATTTTGTGCAAAATTTTCCTAGCAGTTATGAAAGAATAGATATTAAAGATGTTTTTACCGAAGACAATAACATCATCGCTGTAGTTCAAGCTTTAAATTGGTGTGATACAAGTGGAGGCTCTGCTACTGTTTTTAAAATGAATTCCGAAGGTCAGGTACTTGAACAATCTTCTGGACTTCAACATTATTCAGAATTAGTAAAATGCGGAGATGAATATGGATCAGTATCGTATTCTTTCTTTTCAACATGGGACAGTATATATCAAGTGAAAAGTACAAAGTATTTTGATCAATCAATTAACAATGGTGGTTACCTTTCAGATTTGATTTGTTGGGAATCATTTTACCTAGCGTCAGTTATTAATAATGATTATTCCTGCGGTTTAATCAAAGTAACACCTACTGAGATTTTTCAATATTATTCATTGGAGGGTGAATGCATAGGATATCTCAATTCGAATATTCAAAACATTGAAAAATTAGTGAGTGGTGAAATTTTTATTCAAAATGATCATCGCATCGCGCTCCTAGATAGTAGCCTTAATGAGTTAGACGAAATGATATTTCCCGATTCCTCAGAAATTGTAAAATTTAAAATATTTGAAAATAATTTAATTTTCATAATTGATTCTCTTTCTAAATATTCGGTAAAAGTTTTTGATAAAGATTTTAATCTATTGCATAATGTTGATTTTGAAGATGAACTAAAGTTAATACCAAAGCAAACATTTATTAAAAACAATAAATTATATGTAGCAGGAGAAGAAAGATCAAAACATCTATTGACAGACGATGAATCGTGGATAGAGGATGATAGTCGAAGTAGTATTTTTTTTAGAACTTATAATTTAACAGAGGTTAATGAGTTTCCATATCATGATATAGGATTATCTCAAATATCTATAGCAGAGTTTCCCGTTGGTTCTGATTCTAATTGTAACTTTTATCAACTACCAGAGTGTGGAGCGACTGAAAATATCGAGTATAAAAATGTATTTGTAACAATCTCAAATTATGGGAATACGCTTATTGATAGTTGTACAGTTAATGGTCGGGTAAAATTTTGTGGAAACTGTAATTCAATATGTGGTAGAACTCAAACCTATTCAATGAATTATGAAAACCTCAATTTGATGCCAGGAGAATCAAAAGAGGTTTTGTTTGGAGATATATTAATCAGAGATCAGCCACAAGTGGATGTTCATGAACTTTGTCTGTGGACTGCAAATCCTAATAGTTTTATTGATAAAAATATTGATAATGACGAAAGTTGTTTGGAATCAATTGTTGCACTAAATGAATTAACTGAGGTAGGTATATCTATTGATATATTTCCAAATCCTTCTAGTTCAGGAGAGGTTAACTTGAGTATAACGTCAATTGATGAAAGCAAAATAGTAAGCATTTTTGATGCACTAGGAAGAATAGTGGGTACTAATTTTTTAAAAAATCATGAATCTGATTTAAGCATTAATGTTTCTAATTATTCCAAAGGAGTATATTTTATTTCTGTAAAATCTGATGGCTTTTTTGGGAGTAAAAAGATGGTGATCAATTAATTATTTTATAAAAAACAATTTGAAGTTGAGGCATTGAATTGTGTGATTCTTACCTTTGAGACTTCACTATAATTCAAGAAAGAGAATTTTAAAAGAAAAGAATTAATAAAAATTCATGAAAAATAAAACCCAAACGCTCCGTCCACATGCTGAAGATGCTTACGCAAAAGAACTCAAAGCATTAGCCAAAATTGACGACAAACCTCGCCCAATGAATTGGAACCTTTCCCCATGGGCAGTTGTCAATTATTTGCTCGGAGGTACGATGGAGGACGGAACTGAAATCGAACCTAAATATTTTGGAAACAGAAGATTGATCGAAGTCGCCGTAGCAACTTTGGCAACTGATCGAGCATTATTGTTGATCGGGATTCCGGGAACGGCAAAGACTTGGGTATCTGAACATTTGGCTGCAGCCATTTCAGGTGATTCTAAATTATTGGTGCAAGGGACGGCGGGGATGAATGAAGATGCGCTTCGTTATCAATGGAATTATGCTCAACTTTTATCCAAAGGTCCTTCGGAGGATGCCATGGTGGCTAGCCCATTAATGAAAGCGATGCAAGATGGAAAGATTGCAAGATTAGAAGAATTAACTCGAATTCCTTCAGATGTGCAAGACACCTTAATTACCATTTTATCAGAAAAAATATTACCTGTTCCAGAATTGAATACTGAAGTGCAAGCGCAACGAGGATTCAACTTAATCGCAACTGCCAATGATCGAGACAAAGGAGTGAATGAGTTATCAAGTGCCTTGCGTCGTCGTTTCAATACTGTCGTAATGCCTTTACCAAACACCATGGAAGAGGAAGTAAAAATTGTAAAAACTCGTGTAGACAAAATTGGTCAAACACTCGAACTACCAGCTTCCGCAGCCCCAGTTCAAGAGATTCAAAGATTGGTTACAATCTTCCGAGAATTGCGAAGTGGGAAAACAGAAGATGGGCGAACGAAATTAAAATCACCAAGCGCAACTCTTTCAACCGCTGAAGCAATTTCAGTTATTAATAGTGGGCAAGCATTGGCGGCACATTTTGGAGATGGAACTTTGAAAGCAAATGATTTGGCTGCAGGAGTGACTGGAGCGATAGTGAAAGACCCAGTTCAGGACAAAGTAATTTGGCAAGAATACTTGGAGACGGTTGTGAAAGAAAGGAAAGATTGGAAGGATTTATATCGAGCTTGCAAAGAAATGATGTAAAAAATACACGTATTATTTTTGAAACAAATAGACAAGTAGAATAAAAATATTTTCCATAAATTTAGGAATCAATAATAAAGGTTTTATGGAAAATAATTTTCAATTTTTAGAATGTGAAGGGGTGCAAATTGCTGCTTTTATTGAAGCCAGAAGCGAGGAAGAACATCCTTTTTACTTTCCGATGAATATTCTTTTTTATGTAAAAAAAGGAAAACAACATATTAGAATAGATAATGATTTACATACTGTTTCTAAAAATCAATTTTGTCTACTTCGCAAACATATTAAAGGATCTGCATTCAAATCTTGGAATAAAAATGAGGAATGTGCGATAGTTTATGCCTTCATTTTACAAGACCAATTTATCAAAGAGGCACTTAATGAATTTCAATTTGACCAATCTCATCCACCCATAAACGACAAAGTAATTTTCCTTCCGAAGAATAAAATCCTTACAGGGTTATTTGATACCATTATATCATACCTGACTGATAATGAAGAGATTGATAAGAATTTAGTACGACTCAAAACCAAAGAGGCGATTCTAGGAATTTTAAAATTCCACCCTGAATATTATTCCATTTTCACTCAATTGGCTACTCATGCCAAAGCGGATTTAGAAGAGTTCATGGAGTTTAATTATATGTTTAATGTTTCTCTAATAACTATTGCTGAATCTACAGGAAGAAGCCTTTCTACTTTCAATCGAGAGTTTAAAACTATCTTCAACGAGACACCTCATCGTTGGATTTTAAAAAGAAGATTACAAGAAGCCAAGAAACTATTATTAACCACAGAAAAGAGACCTTCTGATTTTTATATGGATCTTGGATTTGAAGACCTAGCACATTTTAGTCGAACGTTTAAAAAGGAATTTGGAAAACCTCCAAGAGAGTTTAGGTAAAGAGTAGTGACATTTTTAGACAAGTTTTTTTGAAAGGAATAGGCAACTAAGATTAACTGTTTTAAACTTACATTTGGAAATAATTCATTAAATTGAATCTTAAATTCTAAAACCCTATCGAATATGAAACAAACCAACCTATTCTATCTCACCATTATGCTTTTCATTATGGCTATCAGTATTGGTTTTTCTTCTAACTTTTCGTCAGATAATTTTTCTGAAAAAGAACTTGAAGAAAAAACTGAAAACGAAGTTACTGATCGAGCAAAATCCTTAGAAGGATTTGACAAAATGATGCAAGTACTCACACACAAGCGTTGCGTCAATTGCCATCCGGCAGGAGATCGACCCCACCAAGGCGAGGACAGTCATGTTCATAATTTTAATGTACAAAGAGGTGCATCTAATTTTGGAGCACCTGCCTTTAATTGTAATACTTGTCACCATGAAGAGAACAATGACATTGCCGGTGTTCCTGGTGCACCTGAATGGTCACTTGCTCCCAGAGAAATGGCTTGGGAAGGTTTAAGTAGGGTAGAAATTGCACGCTCGATGATGGATCCAGAAATTAATGGCAATAGAGATTTAGAACATGTCGTGGAGCATTTGACAGAACATGAGTTAGTTCTTTGGGCATGGAATCCAGGGGTAGACAATGAAGGTAATCCAAGAGAAAAACCGCCCGTGTCAAAAGAAGATTACATTGCTGCAGTAAAACAATGGGCAGAAAACGGAGCAGTTATTCCCGAAAAATAAAACCCGGTTAACTATTTTCAAAACGTATAATATTCAATACTAAAATAAATTTTTATGAAAATTTCATTCAATATAAACGGAGCTCCACAGACGGTTGAGACTGATGGGAATACTCCATTACTGTGGATTATCCGTGATGTCTTAGATTTAAAAGGTACAAAATTTGGTTGCGGAAAAGCAGCTTGTGGAGCTTGTACGATTCATGTCGAAGGTATGCAAGTTCGATCTTGTTCCTATCCTGCAAAATTAGCAGAAGGCAAAAATATCACAACCATCGAAGGACTTTCTGACGGAGATAATTTACATCCTGTGCAACAAGCATGGATGGAAGAAATTGTTCCGCAATGCGGTTATTGCCAACCTGGTTTTATGATGGCAACGGCAGCTTTGCTAGAAGTGAATCCAAATCCAACCGATGAAGATATTGATAATAATATTGTAAATGTGTGTCGATGCGCTACTTATTATCGAATGCGAAAAGCGATTCATCGTGCTGCTGAAATCAAATCTGCTAACCTTTAAAAACTAATGAAATGAGTAATTCTGAAAAAACAGAACCGAAAAAGAAAAAGAAGTTTTCAAGAAGAAAATTTTTACTTCGCTCTTCCATTGGTTTAGGAGTAGTGATGGGAGCGACTTATTTGTCACGGCCAATTTGGCGAAGAGCACTAGCTAATTTTGCCAATACAGCTGAAGCTCCATATCAAGGAGCGACGGATGATCCAAAAATTTGGTTCGAAATAACGGCTGATAATCAAGTGACTTTATTAAGTCCAAAAATAGAGATGGGGCAAGGAACATTTACAGGTTTAGCTCAAATTGCAGCAGATGAATTAGGGGTGGATATTTCCCAGATGAAGGTTAAGCATGCTCCTTCAGCGAGTGGAAATTTAGATGCTTTTGCCACAGGAGGAAGTACTTCTATTTCAAGTCTTTGGCAACCACTAAGAGAATTGGCTGCGACGATGAGAGAAATGTTATTGCAAGAAGCTGCGAAGCAATTAGGTATCGAGTCGAATAGTTTAAGTGTGGTTAATGGAGTAGTTAAAGGTGGAGGGAAATCAGTTTCATATGGTGACATTGTTAAAAATGTTACCGAGTGGAAAATCCCAAAAACACCAAAACTTAAAGATGTATCAGAGTTTAAATTTATAGGGAAACCGATTCCACGAGTTGACTTAAAAGACAAGGTACTCGGTACTCCAATTTTTGGAATGGATGCTTCCATGCCTGATATGTTGTATGGAGATGTGGTTAGACCTTCGCAGATTGATTCGACTTTTGTAAGTGCTGATACTTCGGCTGCGGAGAAAATGCCAGGTGTGATAAAGATTATAAAAGAAAAAGATTTCGTAGGAGTGGTAGCCAAATCAATCACCGAAGCTCGCAATGCAAAAAAAGCAATCAAAGCAGAATGGAAGGTCAATAAAAAATGGCAAAATTCAGATATTGAAGAAATCATCAAAGTTGGAAATGGAACAGCCTACACCATTCAAAAAGAAGGTAAACCAAATTTTGAAGGGGAAGATACGATCACTTCGGAATATCACAGTCCAATTGGAGCTCATGCTCAAATCGAACCAAACGGAGCCGTTGCACATGTTGCAGATGGAAAAGCAACAATTATGATTTCAACGCAAGTAGTTAATATCACTCGAAGTGAAATTGCCAAAAGATTAGGTTTTGAGGCCGAAGATGTTAACATCATTCCTACATTTATGGGGGGTGGGTTTGGAAGAAGGCTGCATACACCAAATGGAATCCAAGCAGCTCTTATGTCAAAAGCAGTTGGCAAACCAGTCAAATGTTTTTTTGATCGAAAAGAAGAATTTCAAAATGATACTTTTCGTCCACCAACTCATCATGTACTCAAAGCAAAATTAAATAGTAATGGAATGATTGAATCAATGGAACATAATGTGTCGAGTGGAGCAGTTGCATTTGGTTCTCCAATGTTACCTCCAGGTGCAGAAGCGATTTTTGGGGCAGACATCGGAGCATGGCGAGGAGGAATGATTAACTATTCTAAAATTCCAAACTACCGCGCGATTTCATGGAAAGTGCAATTACCATTTGCGACGAGCTGGTGGCGAAGTCTTGGGCTTTTGGCGAATACTTTTGCCATCGAAAGTTTTATGGATGAACTGGCAATCAAAGCTGGAAAAGATCCTGTTCAATTTAGACTCGACCAAATTGGCGATGACGAAAGAGGAAATCGACTTAAAAAATCCATTGAAGCAGCTCGTGACAAAGCAGGTTGGAAAGATGGGAAATTACCTAATGGGCGAGCTATGGGATTTGCTTGCTCTGTTGATGCCAATACACCTTGCGCTCACGTTGTGGAAGTTTCAGTTGAGGGAAAAGATATCAAAGTTCATAAAGTCACCTGTTCAATTGATCCAGGTGTTGCGGTCAATCCAGATCAAATTAAAGCACAATGTGAAGGAAGTATCATTATGGGTATGAGTGCATCAATGTTTGAAAAAATGGAAGTTAAAGATAATCAATTGACTCCTACGATTTATGGACCATACCAAATGGCTTTGATGCGAGATGCGCCAAAAGAAATTGATGTGGTGATTTTGGAAAATGCAGAACAGCCAGGTGCAGTTGGAGAGCCACCGTTGGGGCCAATTGCAGCAGCGATTGCGAATGCCGTTTTCAGATTGACAGGGCAACGATTACGGTCAATGCCTTTGGAGATTACTTAATTGAAAATTAATTTATTACAAATACAAAAGGTGTTTCTAAATTTTAGGAACACCTTTTTATTATTTATATTTTGCAAAAAAATAAATAGTTATTTATGAAAAAAATAATCATCACGGGAGCATCAGGAATGGTTGGTGGTATTATTTTAAGAGAAGCTTTAAACTCTTCCAAAATAGAAAAAGTAACGTCCATCGTCAGAAACTCTTCAGGTCAAAAGCATGCTAAATTGCAAGAAATTATTCATGATGATTTTAATGAATACTCAAAGTTAGTTGATCATTTTAAAAATATTGACGCTGCTTATTTTTGTATTGGAGTTTATACTGGGCAAGTTCCAGATGATAAGTTTAAAATAATAACAGTTGATTTTGCCAAAGCATTTGGAGATACGGTTAAGCAAAATAGTCCGCGAGCAATACTTTGTTTTTTGAGTGGACAAGGAGCAGATTTAAAAGAAAAAAGTCGAATGTCATTTGCTCGCTACAAAGGAATGGCTGAAAATTATTTGATGTCTTTAGATTTAGGTGGATTGCATATTTTTCGACCAGGATACATTTATCCTGTTGAGAAAAGAGAGGAACCCAATTTAGCCTATCGAATTTATCGACGCTTGTATCCTATTCTAAATAAAATTATGCCTTCGACAGCAATCACCTCCGAGCAATTAGCAAAGTCAATGTTGAAAGCAGGTTTGAATGGAACGGAGAAAACGATTTTGGAAAATGAGGATATTAAAAAGGTGTAGAACTTTAGTTAAATTTTAACCAAAAATGGTAAAGACATTTTATGTTAAGAATAAAAATGGCTCTTCTTTAAATCTTTGGCGAACAGAGAAACGAAAATTCCAAATTATCAAAAATGGACGATTTTTGGATTTGCTAACGGGAAGTAATTACATTTTAATTCATAAGAAGTATTTAACTATTTTTGAGTCCATTTCATCAGATCTAGTTGAAAATTTACCAGTCAAAATTTTTCGAAAAGCGAATGATAAATCAAGAGATGATTATTTTGAAGTGAAAATCAAAAAGCAATTCACCATTGATGAATTATCTCTTTTTGGAAAAAATGAAAAAGTAGTTTGGTTTTTTCAAACTCAATATCAATTGAAATTGATAGTTTCTGATGCCATAAAGATAGAACTGGAAAATTTAGAGAAAGAGAAATTTATTTTTTCAGATGATGAAAAGGATTTGTTAGGATAAGAAAACTATAATTTAAGCACTAAAAAATCACAATCGGTTTTGGAAAACTGACTTACTATGATAACAACTTTTGGCATACGACATCACGGCCCAGGCTCTACCAAAAGTCTTCTTCGAGCACTCAATAATCTCGAACCTGATTGCCTCCTCATCGAAGGAGTCAAAGATGCAGAAGCATTATTACAACATGTTTCTAATCCAGGGATGCAACCGCCTGTTGCATTGTTGACCTACAATCCAAAAGACTTCTCCCAAGCTATTTATTCTCCCTTCGCAGAATTTTCACCTGAGTGGCAGGCAATAAAATATGGTTTAGAAAAAAACATTTCTGTTCAATTTATGGACTTACCGCATGAAGTAGTTTTAGGAATAAAAAAACAAGAAGCCGAAAATCCATTTCAGCTTTTTGGAGAAGAAGAAACTGACGGATCAAAAAGTTCTTCCGAAGATGATAAACTTCAAAAAGACCCGCTTGGCTACATGGCTGAAATTGCAGGTTACTCCGATAGCGAAAGATGGTGGGAAGTAACATTTGAAGAGCGCGAAAATCCAGATGAAATTTTTCCAAGCATCATTCAAATCATGCGAGTCCTGCGAGAAGAATTACAACGTCCTGATCCTCTGATGGAAAAACGTCGAGAAGCTTTTATGCGAGAAACCATGCGAAAAACAATCAAAGCAGGTTACGAAAATATCGCAGTAATTTGTGGCGCATGGCATTCTCCAGTTTTGGAAGATTTAGCAAAATACAAAGCAAGCGATGATAAAAAATTACTGAAAGGAATTAGAAAAGTAAAAACTAAAAGTACTTGGGTGCCATGGTCCTACAATCGATTATCGACTCAAAGTGGTTACGGCGCAGGAGTCATTTCTCCAGCTTGGTACAAATTATTATACACCAATCGGAAAGAAGTTGGCGTTCGTTGGATGACAAAAGTTGCACGACTTTTTAGAGAAAAAGATATGGATGCTTCGTCGGCGCATGTGATCGAAGCGGTTCGATTAGCTGAGACTTTAGCTTCGATTCGGCAATTGCCAATTGCTGGAATTGGTGAGATGTACGAAGCTGCTACTTCTATTTTTTGCGAAGGTCATGAATCACAAATGGAACTCATCCAAAGTAAATTAATCATCGGAGATGTGATGGGTAAAGTGCCGCCTGAGATTCCAGTAATTCCATTGCAGCAGGATTTTGATAAAAGTGTGAAGTCTGCTCGACTGACTAAAGAACGAAACTCAACCGATGAAATTATCAAAGAATTGGACTTGCGAACAGAGAGTAATTTGAGAGCAAGTCATTTGTTGCATCGGCTAGATTTGTTGGGGATAAAATGGGGACAAACCAAAAAAGTATCTAAATTTTCGAAAGGACAATTTAAAGAAATTTGGAAATTGCTTTGGAAACCAGACTATGCTCTGAATATCATCAGCGCCGGAATGTGGGGGAATTCAGTTTACGAAGCAAGTGTCAATTTTGTTAAAAAGAAAACAACTGAAATTGAAAATTTGCCTGAGCTGACACAGTTGGTGGAGACATCTTTGAAAGCAGATTTGACTGATGCTATTCCTAATTTGGTCAAACGATTACGAGATCTTTCTGCCTTGACAACTGATGTGGAGAAATTAATGATGGCGTTGCGCCCATTGATTTATGCGATTCGATATGGCAGTACTCGGAAGTTAGATGTGAGTAGTTTGGAAAGAGTAATTAATGAAATGATTCCTCGGATTTGTGTATTATTACCAAATGCCTGTGTAGGAGTGAATGAAGACTTTACGAAAGATTTATTTGAAAAAATATTAGATACGAATCATTCGATTAGTTTGATGGATGATGAGGATCATTTAGAAAGTTGGAATAAAACTCTTGATCAAATTACTCGATTACAAAATGTAAATACATTGTTAAAAGGTGGTTGTTTGCGAATGCTTTTTGACAAAAAAATAATCACCGTTCCAGATGTTGCGAACGAAATGTACCTAATGCTTTCTGTTGGAAATGACACGACGAGTGCAGCGAATTGGCTAGAAGGATTTTTACATGGAAGTGGTTTGTTATTAATTCATAATATGGATTTGTGGAATATTTTAGATAAGTGGGTTGACGAGATGAGCTTCTTAACTTTTCAAAATTTGATTCCATTATTGCGGAGAACTTTTTCAGAATTTTCTGCTCCTGAAAAAGAGAAAATGTTAGAATTGGCTAAACGAGAAAAAGTTAGTTTTTCCAAAAAAGAAAAAGAGTTTGAACGGAGAAGAGGAGAGGTGGTGCTACCTACTGTGAAGTTATTATTAGGTTTGAAATGAAGCTATTGATTATATATCAACTTATTTTTCACAGTAAAAATTAATAAAAATGAAATTTACATATTTGATAACCAGTTTATTATTTATTCCTCTTCGTCATCATTATTTACATCAGGTAATTTATTGTATTCCTCTTCATCGTATGGAGTCAACCAAAAATTATTCATTCCGAGTCCGTTGACAATTTTGACTGTTTGTAAATTTAATAATTCGAGTAAGGCTAGAAAAGTAATGATGGCATGCATTCGATTTTTACAACCTCCAAACAAACTTTCAAAACTAGTCTGTTCTCCTTTTTTCAAATTCTTTAGGATAAAAATCTGCTGACCTTGAATCGAGTGACTGAAGTTATAAACTTGATGGACGACCTTCTTTTTTCGATCTTCCATTCTATTCAACACTCGCTGGAAGGTTTTCATCAAACGATATAAAGACAATTGTTCCAACTCAATATCTACCAAAGCAACATTTGCCAATGATTTTAATTCTCTTTCAACATTTCCACGATCAAATTTTACAGAGCGTTCTTCCTCCATAAATCGCATTTCTTCGAGTACACTCTTATATCGTTTGTACTCCATAAGTCGGGCAACTAATTCGTCCCGTGGATCAATTTCATTTCCTTCTTCATCAATCTCTTTTCGAGGAATTAGCATCTTTGCTTTGATGCGCATCAAGGTTGCTGCAACTAAAATAAACTCACTTGCTAAATCAATATTCAATGCTTCCATCGCTTTGATGTACTCCAAAAAATCTTTGGTTACAGTCGAAATGGGAATATCATTGATGTCCAATTCGTCACGTTCAATAAAGAAAAGGAGTAGGTCGAATGGACCAACAAATTGAGGAAGATTAATAGTATATGATGTTGCAGTCATGTTGCAGATTTATCTTTTTTTAGAAGTGCAAAGATACGATTAAGAAGGGGAGGGAATAGTTAAAATTGCTTCTTTTTACTAAGAAAAAATAAAAATAAATGTGGATAAACTGTTGAAAAGTCCAATTGGTTTTAGAGTTTTTCCTAGTTTTGTAAAAAATAAAAATTAGTCATTTTGTCAAAAGGAAAACTCTACTTAGTTCCCACTCCGCTGGGCGAAAATGCGGTTCACACGATTCCTCCTTATGTTATTGAAAAACTCCATGAGTTGGATTTTTTCATTGCCGAAAGAGCAAAGACTGCTCGTGCATTTATCAAAACGACTAAGCCCCAAAAAGCTTTTGCTGACCTTTCTTTTTTTGAATTAAATAAAAGAACTACGCCAGAGGAAATTGCTACTTTTTTGCAGCCGGCAGAAAATGGAAAAGACATGGGATTACTCTCTGAGGCAGGTTGTCCTGGTGTGGCAGATCCTGGTGCAGAAATTGTAAAAATGGCGCATGAAAAAGGAATAGAAGTAATTCCTTTTGTTGGACCATCTTCGATTTTATTAGCATTAATGGCTTCCGGAATGAATGGGCAAGGGTTTAGTTTTCAAGGATATTTATCTGCGAAAAAACCTGAACTGGCAAAGGATTTAACTCGTTTAGAACAACTTTCCAGAAAGCACCGACAGACTCAGATTTTTATCGAAACACCTTATCGGAATATGGGAATGTTGGAAGAAGCGTTTAGAGTTTTATCTGCCGAAACTCGACTTTGTGTGGCTGCAGATATCTCTCTAGAAACAGAATTTATTTTGACCAAAAAAATAAAAGATTGGCGTAAAACGAAATTACCAAACTTGCATAAACGGCCTGCTATCTTTTTAATTCAAGGCTAGGTTGTCTAATTTTTGACAACTTTTCCTTTTAACATTCTACTTTTGAATAACACACCACGGTTTTTTCACGTTTTAGATTAACTTTGCGGAAAATTTGAATGTCTTTACATAAAGGCATTGTAATTGCAAATATGTTTTTATAAAAGAAATTCCCAAATCTTTGGGGAAATTCCAGGAACGATCTTAAAATTCTATTAACGTGAAAAAATTATTATTTACACTCACCCTCACTATTTGTGTCTTTTTGGCCAATGCTCAACAAGGTTGGGAACTAGGAGGATGGATTGGAGCATCTCATTATTTTGGAGATTTGAATACTGAATTTAGAGTAGATAAACCAGGTTTAGCAGCAGGTGTAGTGGCGAGATACAATTTCAATACTCGGATTTGTTTAAAAATGTCGGCTAATTATGGCCAAGTTGCAGCTGACGATGCGAATTCAAAAAATACATTTGAACTAGAACGAAACTTGAATTTTCAATCGAGAATTTTTGATGGAGCAATGCAATTTGAGTTTAATTTTTTACCCTATGTTCACGGAAGTAAGGATGAAAATTTCACACCTTACCTTTTCGCAGGATTCAATGTTTTTAATTTTAATCCACAAACTGAATATAATGGTGAGATGGTAGATTTGAGACCATTGGGAACGGAAGGACAATTCCGAGGAGAAGAGTATTATTCAACTCAAGGCGGTTTGGTTTATGGATTCGGATTGAAATATGACATTAATTATGAGTGGAGTATCAATGTTGAGTTTTCTGCTCGACGATTATTTACAGATTATTTGGATGATGTAAGTGGGGTTTATACAGATACTGGTGATTTGGAAGCATTGCGTGGAGAGGTGGCTGTAGCACTTGCAGACCGATCAATTACTGAAGTGAAAATTGGACAGGAAGGAAGGCAACGTGGAAATAGTAAAGCAAATGATTCTTATGTTTTCTTTGGAGCTGGAATCGTATATTATTTTGGAAGTCTTCGATGTCCAACTGTTTCTTCCAAAAGATAAATTGAACTGAAGTTTTTATGAAATAAAGAAAACCGCAATAAGTGAATTACTTATTGCGGTTTTCTTTATTTAAAACAATTAGAAATTTAGTTATTAATTGATCGTGAAATATGCCGATTAGTTCTGATGGTTGTACATGAAGTATTACATTCAGGAGAGGCACTAGGATCTTGCCAATTAGAACTTGGTGGATTAGAATAAGTAATAGAAGTTACTAATCCATTCCCATCAACTACTGGTACTCCATTCCCAGCTATTCCATCACTATCTGGATCACTAATGTTTTCTTCATCTGAGTCATTACAAGTATCATTATCTGAATCTAATTCATAAGCATCATAGTTTCCATCCGAATCCGAATCTGAAATGGTATAATCAATTATTCCATTATCTAGGCTCGTTTCAATATCGTCGAGAAATCCATTAGTACCTACATCTCCTGTTATTCTACCATCTGTGGTTGACTCACCATGACCTGCTTCGACCGCATCCCAAATTCCATCATTATCAGAATCTAAATCTAGGTAATCATCAATTCCATCTCCATCTGTATCATATGCTATGCACTCTTCGACTGTAAAAGAAAAAGTTCCAGCATTGTCTCCATAGTTAGAGTCGGTAAAAACTACGTAGAAAGTTCCTGATACATTAGCAGTAAACCTAATACCATTGTTTTCTGAAAATAGCCTTGGAATTATCTGATCAATTCCCACATCATATTGACCATTAAGGTTTACATCTATCATCCCTACAAATGTTAACAAATAATCATATTCCGTTCCCGTAAGATTAGCAAATCCAATTGAGAGAGGTGATCGGAGTAATGATTCTAAAGAATTATCAACGTAATAATACCCATAGCCTTCCATGTCAGCAAATCTATCACCTGCAAATTGAATGACCGATACCTCTTGACCATCATTTGGACCTCCGGAGACTAAATTAGTACCCAGACTACTTCCACTTGGCAATAAGGTATAAACCGAACCAGCATTTATTGTTGCTGTCGTTGATTGCCAAGCTTCGGTACTGGAGTCGAATGTTGCAGAAGTACTAGATCCGGTGGAACAAAAGAGCTCATCAAAATCTGTGATACCATCATTATCGTCATCTATATCGTCTATGTCAGGGATTAAGTCTCCATCAGTATCCGTACATTCAGCAATTTGTAAAGAAGCATCTTGCCACAAATCATTTACAGGATCTACGTATGTAATAGAAGTAACTAATCCATTCAAATCTACAGATGGAGCACCCGTGCCTGCTATTCCATCTCTATCAGAATCATTTATCTCTTCTTC